>CAYTXY010000048.1:0-10844 GCA_964441355.1 uncultured bacterium | reverse complement strand
GTTTGCGGAAAAACTTTAGGCATTGACCGAGCGCCTTCGGATGGGAAAAAACGGGCCGGATCTCTTCGATCTCCACATCCGGCAAAGTCAAAAGGCAATGTTCGATCCTGGTCGGGGTCTCCCCATTGATCTCGAGGGTGCTTTCCCCAATTAAATCGAGCACCTCATAGATCGGCCCGATGAGCGTGTTCTCGATGGCAAGCAGGGCGGCGTCCGCAGATCCTTTTTCAACAGCTTCGACCACATCCGAAAATTGGGAAAGCCCTGTGACGCCAGCCTCGGTCCCAAAGAGACGAAGCGCCGTCATATGGCTATACGATCCTGGCACCCCTTGATATGCGATTGTCCTCATATTTCTGATCCTAGCAGATTGGTCAATGAGTCAATATACCCTTTGAGAGAATGTTCGATATTCTCTCGGTTGTAGCGGCCGATTTCTTTCCGCATTTCCAAATTGTCGGAGGCGAGCCGAACCATCGACTTGAACCCCGGCCCCGCCATCGCAAGGCTTTCGGGGTCGGCAAAATCGAGAAGCGTCTTTGAAATGAGATAAGGGAGCTGGGAGACGATCGCGGCCCGCCGGTCATGCTCTGCCGCATCCATCCGCATCGGCTTTGCGCCAAGGCTGCGGATTAATTCTTCAGCTGCTGCTAGGGAGCCTTCTGTGTTCTTAGCATGAGGCGTGATCACCCAGGCGGCTCCTTGAAAAATCTTGGGGTCGCTGTTTTCGTAGCCGCTTTTTTCTTTGCCTGCCATAGGATGGCTTCCAAGGAATTCAAGAAAGCCGCCCGTCAGTTTTTCGAACCTTTCCGTAATCGTCTTCTTGACGCTTCCGATATCGAGGACAAGAAGTTTTTTTCGCCGAGGCCGGCTAGCGATTTTTTCAGCGATTTCCAAAATGGCGGTGATCGGAGTGGCCAAAATCAAAAGGTCGATCTCTTCGATCTCATCCAACCAATTGCCGCTGAGCAAAACGGCCCCATCGATTCCATTGGCGATCCCTTTCTGAAGAGACCCTCCCATGAGTCCTGATCCGATGATCCCGATTCTCATCTTGAAGCCTCCATTTCCATTTCAAGACGGGTGTATTCGAGAAGCAAATCGAAAATCTCTTCGATAAAGGATGCGCTGATCCGGCCTGCCCTTGCAAGGCTTCGCATCTCATCCTTAATTTTCTTTTCTCGATCTGCATCCAAGATGGGAAGCTGCGCTTCCTTTTTGATCCTGGCAATCTTGCGGGCCACTTCGGTCCTTTTCACAAGCAGCTCTACGAGCTCGCGGTTGAGCGCATCGATCTCTTTTCTCAAATCGTCGAGTTTCATATCGACCTCCCCATTGCAATCGCGACTTTTCTTAAGTTGACAACTAGATCGGCCCATTCATACGGCAAAAGAGCTTGCTTTCCATCGCATTTGGCTTTTTTTGGATTCGCATGGACCTCGACGAGAAGCCCGTCCGCCCCGGCGGCAATCGCGGCGCAAGAGAGGGCCGGGATCAAGTCTTTCCGCCCTGCGGCGTGGCTCGGGTCTACGATCACAGGCAAGTGGGTGAGGCTCTTCAAAACCGGAATGCTGCTGAGATCGAGAGTGCTTCGCGTTGCATTCTCGAAAGTACGGATGCCGCGCTCGCACAAAATCACTTCCGGGTTGCCGTGGGCAATGATGTACTCGGCGCTCATGAGCCACTCTTCGATCGTAGCCGATATGCTCCGCTTCAAAATCACCGGCTTTCCACATTTTCCGACAGCTTTCAAAAGATCGAAATTCTGCATGTTTCGCGCGCCAATCCGAATGATGTCTACGTGGGAGGCCACAAGAGCCACATCCCTTACATCCATCACTTCCGTTTCGATGAGAAGGCCATGCTTGGACTTTGCTTTTGCATGGAGCTTCAATCCTTCTTCTCCCATTCCTTGGAAACTGTAGGGAGAGGTGCGCGGTTTGTAAGCAGATGCGCGCATCACCGAAACGCCGGTCCCCTTCAACCCTTCGGCCACCGCTTCGAGCTGCTCCTGGCTTTCGATGGCGCAAGGCCCGGCCATTAAGACGACCGTCTGCCCGCCGATTTCGACATCGCCGATGCGGATCACTGTTTTTTCAGGATGGGCCGATAGGCTTGCCAATTTATACGGCGTGGCGATCGGCGTTGCGTTTTCGACTGCCCGAAGGGCATTGAGTTCGCGGGTCACCTCATCGGATGGATTCGACTCGACTCCAATGAGTGTCTCGCCAATGACGCGATGTCCCAAATTGTGGCGGTCCAACAATTGGCGAATGATCTGTATATCGTCAGCATGGGCTGACTTTTTAAGTTTGATAAGCATAGTCCTATTTCCTCTGGTTTTTGTTTTTGGGTTAAAAGATCTGATAGAAAAACAAATGAATTTGGCGCTACGCGCCAAAATAGAAGAAATAGAATGAATAAGCGGGAGCAAGCTGGGCGCTGATAGAGGATGTGATCCTTGCGTTCTTGCTCATAATAAACTAGATTATATCACACTTGTTGGACACATGTCTATGCTTTTTTCTTCACTCTCTAATCCCACTATTCCAAAAGACTTGCCTCTTGCTGTAGAGGGACTTGAGCTCCGCCTGGACCTTTGTCCCAAGATCGACCTGGAAGAGGTTAAAAAGTTTCTTAGCGCCTCCCCGCGACCTGTCATGCTTACCTTACGCAAGTCCTCCCAGGGCGGGAAATTCCGCGGGACCGAAGAGGAGCGGGAAGATCTTATCCAGCGCCTCCTTGCTCTCTCGCCCTCTTTTTTCGACCTCGAAGGAGATATGAGGCCCGCATTTCTCCAAAAAGCAATACAGTCTCATCCCAAAACCCGTTTCGTCCTCTCCCACCACGATTTTGAAAAAACGCCCAAAAACCTCAATGAGATCTATACATCCTTATCTCGATATTCTCCCTTTACCTGCAAAATCGCCGCCATGGCTACTTCCGTAAACGACGCGCTCCGACTGCTCCTTTTTGCGAAAAACCACCCGAAGACAAGCGCGATCTGCATGGGTCAAATTGGGGAGTTCGCCCGCGTGCTCGGCAAAGTCGCAGGCAACCTTGTAGACTATGCTGTACTCAACGGCGATCAGCCTACAGCCCCCGGACAGCTGACTGTCCAAGACCTCGTCAACATCTACCGCTATCCCACCCTGAACACTCGCACCGATATTTACGGCCTCATCGGGAATCCGGTAGCCAAAAGCCCGGGGCACATTTACCATAACGGCGTTTTCCAGAAACGCAATGTAAATGCGCTTTACATCAAAATGATCGTCAACCCGGAAGAGCTGGAAACTTTTATCCGCTATGCCAAGGAACTAGGAATCCGAGGCCTAAGCGTCACGATCCCTCTCAAAGAAACAATCCTCCCCCTCGTTGATGAAATGGACGCAAAAACCCGCTCGATTGGCGCAGTGAACACGCTTCTTTTCAAAGCCGGAAGGATCTATGGGACAAATACCGACGGCGCTGGCGCGCTCGACGCGATCGAAAAACACCTATTAGTAAAAGGCAAGAAAGTTGTCCTGATCGGAGCGGGCGGCGCAGCTCGGGGCATCGCCTTCGAAGCGAACACGCGGGGAGCCCATGTCCTCATCTTGAACCGGACGCGCTCTCGCGCAGAAGATCTCGCCACAGCGGTCGGCGGGACGGCTGGCGGCCTCGACGAAATCCCTCAGAATGCCGACATCTTGATCAATTGCTCGCCCGATCCCATGCCCATCGAAATTCCCCCCACATCTCTTGTAATGGATATAGTCATTGCCCCGAAAGAAACACCCTTCATCAAAGAAGCGCTCCGGCGTGGGTGCCGCGTCGTCTACGGCGAGGAGATGTTCCTCAACCAAGCCCAGGGCCAAACCAAATTCTGGCTTGATTAGTAAAACATTTTATCTAACAACCAATAAATCATCCCCTCAAACACACATTTAATTTTTTACTAATAAATTTCATCTAAACAGAACCTATGCTAAACTCGATGTTTTTAAAAGGAGAATGATCATGGGTTTTATTTTTGCCGCAGAGCCGGTCGATGACCAGCCGGCCATCCATCAAATTCATCTTCCGGCTGCTTGGGAAGCGTGCGCCGTTTTTCTCAAAGAGCTGCATGGGGAGAACATCGAAGTGACAAACAATTATGAAGCCTTCTCAACATCGGTAAATCTTGCTTACCGCGAAGGGAGGATCTCTGCCGATGATACTGCAAGGATCATCCGTGCTATTCGCTTTTCTGCAGGTCATCACCAAAATCAAACACGCAAAAATGCAGCAAAGTCTCCTTACATCATCCATCCGATCGGCGTGGCAAATCACCTTATGACCGTAGGACAAGTCCATGATGCAGACATCCTTATCGCGGCGCTGCTTCACGATACTGTGGAAGATACGAGCGCGACATTTGAGGAGATCCGAAAAGAATTTGGAGCGATCGTGGAAGGATATGTCCACGAGCTAACGGACGATAAATCGCTGCCCAAGGCGGAAAGAAAAAAATTGCAAATCGAACACGCTCCCCACAAGTCGTTCGGAGCCGCCATGGTCAAACTGGCCGATAAATATTATAACTTGACCGATTTGTCTCGGGAAATTCCCAAGGATGAGAAAGGCAATCCTTGGCCGAAAGAAAGAGTGGACGAATATTTTGCGTGGGCCAAACAAGTCGTGGACGCATTACCACAAGCCAATCCGGCATTAAAGAAAGCCGTAGATGAAATCATTGCTAAAAAGACTTGAGATACCCGCCGTCGCAGGCAATCGCTTGGCCGGTGATGTAGCTCGCAGCATTGGAGGCGAGAAAGACGAAAAGGGCGGCTACCTCCTCAGGCTCCCCGATCCGCTTGGCCGGAATCTGGGAAAGGATTTTCTCCTCATCCATATTTAAGTGCGAAAGGCGCTCCGTCTTAGCAAAGCCCGGCAACACCGAGTTCACGGTGATTCCCTGGGAGGCCACTTCGCTGCTGATCGACTTCATGAGCCCAAGGAGGCCGGATCGGAGGCCGTTCGAAACGGTCAATGAGGGAATCGGCTCTTTAGCAGCGCAGGAGGTCAGAAGGAGGATCCGGCCCCATTTTTGTTTCTTCATGATGGGAAGGGCCGCCTGGATCGATTCGACCGCGCTTAAGTAGAGGCGCTGAAACCCCTCTTCCCAATCCTTCCTGCTGATCTCCAAAAATGGCGCAGCTTTTGGACCCCCGGTATTGGTAATGAGGATATCTAGTCCACCGAGGGCGGCGGCGGCCTTTTCTACCAAGGCCGACCCGGCTCCTGCCTTGTCCAGGTCCGCTTGGAAACAGGCGGCGGCGCCAATCTCCGATGCGGCCTTTTGGATCCGGCCGAGGTTGCTCGACGCTATGGCCACCCGAACCTCCTCAGCGCATAGGGCTTGCGCTATGGCAAGCCCGAGACCTGTGGAGGCCCCTTCGACAAGAGCTTTCTTTCCTTTAAGTCCGAGTTCCATATTTGGTAATATGCGCGGTAGCCATGCATTTTGTCTATCGTTCGATGCAAAAAAATGAGACGATCGCCGCCGCCTGCACAGCGCCAGGCGAGGGGGCGATCGCGGTCATCCGCCTCTCTGGCCCAAGGGCGTTCGAGATCGCCGGCTCGGTCTTCACGGGACCCGTATCCACTTTTCCCACTCATACGGCCCACTATGGAAAAATCTTAAGCCAAGACGGATCGCCGATCGACGACGTTCTACTTCTCGTCATGAGATCTCCGAGGTCCTATACCGGGGAAGACACCGTCGAGATTTCGTGCCATGGAGGGAGCTTGATCGTCCGCCGTATTTTAGAGCGGCTCTATGAGGCTGGAGCGCATCCCGCCGAGCCGGGGGAATATTCCCTCAGGGCATTTTTGAACGGGAAAATCGACTTAGCCCAGGCGGAAGCCGTCCAGCAGCTCATCTCCGCGAAGAGCCACCAGGCTATGGAAAGCGCCAGATGTCAGCTCGAAGGGGCGCTTTCCAAGGCAGTTTCAGAGTTCCAGGCCGAATTGACCGACGCTGCCGCGATCATAGAGGCCTGGGTCGATTTCCCAGAAGAGGACCTCGAGTTCGCCTCGATGGAAGAAATCATCGGGAGTCTGGAACAAACGTCTGCCAAAATGGAGCGCCTTGCCGCGACCTTTCACGATGGGAAAGCTCTCCATGAAGGGCTATCCCTTTGTCTTCTCGGCTCTCCAAACGTCGGTAAATCATCGCTCATGAACGCTCTTCTCGGGCAAGAGAGAGCGATCGTGACCGAAATTCCCGGAACCACAAGAGATTTGCTTCAAGAGGATTTACGGCTCGGAGATCTCCATTTCCGGCTGATCGATACGGCGGGGATCCGGGAGACTGAAGAATTGATCGAAAAGGAAGGGATCCGCCGCTCGCAAAAAGCGATGCAAGAGGCCGATTTGATCCTCCTCCTCCTCGACGCAAGCCGGCCTCTTTGTGCAGGTGATAGAGACCTTTTGCAAAGCGCCCCGCCGGAAAAGACGATTGTAGTCTGGAATAAAATCGATATCGGCCATCTCGACCCTCAGATCTCGAGAATAGCCATCTCCGCAAAAGAGAGGATCGGGCTCGATCTTCTGCAAGAGGCGATATCGGGGCTGATTTGGAAAAACGGCCCCCCTTCAAAAGAAGAGGTCATCCTCACGCGGCATCGCCATTTCCAGGCTCTTTCCCATGCGATCCTCTCGGCTAAAAGTTGTATCGACGGTTTGAAAAATGGAGTGTCGGCGGAATTTGCCGCCTCTGATTTACGCGCATGCTTGAACGAGCTTTCGAAGATCCTCGGAACTAACGTGACGGAAGACATCCTATCGGCCATTTTCTCTCAATTTTGTTTGGGCAAATGATGAAAAAACAGGTCAAACTCATCGCGGATATCCTAGGGCGACTTTTTCCCGACCCAAAGATTCCTCTGAAAGCGAAAGACCCCTATACGCTTCTGATCGCCGTCCTCCTTTCCGCCCAATGCACCGACGCGCGCGTCAACCAGATCACGCCCAAACTCTTCAAACTGGCAGACTCGCCGGAAAAAATGATCCGCCTGACCCCAAAAATGATCGAAGAAGTCATCCGGCCCTGCGGCCTCGCGGGAGCGAAATCGCGCGCCATTTGGAAACTCTCCCAAGATCTGCTCGATCACCACGGGGGCAAGGTCCCAAGGTCTTTCGATGCGCTCTTAAAGCTCCCAGGGGTCGGGCGCAAGACGGCATCGGTCGTAATGGCCCAAGCGTTTCAAATCCCCGCTTTTCCCGTCGACACTCACATTTTCCGATGCGCAAGGCGCTGGGGGCTGAGCAGAGGCAAAACTCCCGCCGCCGTCGAAAAGGATTTGAAAAGGCTTTTCCCGAAAGATTCGTGGATTAAAGTGCATCTGCAGATCATCTATTTTGCTAGGAAATTTTGCCCTGCGCGCGGGCATGTGAAAGAAAAGTGCCCAATCTGCTCAATCCTTTAATAAATTTCCGATTCGTGTATAACCATGTTTGTGGACGTGCCTTTCTTTACCACCCAAATTCAGTGGCTTGAATCTATTGCCTCGCTGCGGAACGGATTCCTGGATCCGATTTTTCTTTTCCTGAACTATTTCGACACCGTCTATTTCCTAATGATTGTCATCACAGTCGTTTGGATCGTCATTTCTCCTCGCTGGGGCCTCCGAGTCGCCCTCCTTCTGATCCTATCGACTCTGATCAACTTCCACTTGAAAACGCTCTTGCAAGCGCCCCGCCCCATCGTTGCCGATCCCAATTTGGCTATGCTGCCCTTCCACACCCCAGGATTCCCGAGCGGCGCAGCGCAAACGGCGGCACTTTTGGGCGGCCTCCTAGTCTATGGTTGGAAAAGCCGCTGGGCTTGGCCCATCGCGCTTTTCTATGCTCTTCTCGTAGGATTTTCACGTCTTTACTTGGGCGTCCATTATCCGACGGATGTTTTGGGGGGATATTGCATAGGCCTCGCCATTCTCTTCGCTTTTATTTATTCCATCGAGCCCATCGAAACATTCTGCGAGAAACAAGGAGCCAGTTTCTGCATGATCTTGAGCGTTCTCCTTGGATTGCTCTATGTGTTTGCCCTGCCGAGCCGTCCAGGCTACCGACTGATCGGGGCATTTCTAGGATTTTGCATCGGAGCTTACGGCTCCTACCTATTCCGCCTCAATCCTGCGAAGCGCCAAACTCTTAAGATGCGCATCTCAAGCGCGATCCTGACACTTTTGATGGTCTTTCTCCTCTATTTCCTGACAAGAAATTTTCCATCTCCGATCCAATCCTTCATCATTGGATTTTGGATCAGCATTGCCGCCTTTCCCTTCTGCCACATTTTCCTCTCCACAGTTGAAACTAAGAAATAAGACCCAGAGAGCTGCCGAAGAGCATTTTCGTCTCCAACCCTGTATCTGTCGACGCTACCAGGTCCTGATCGAACCTGATCCGTCCTTTTTCAAAAAGAAGGACGATGCAGGAGCCGCCAAAGGAAAAAAATCCCTTCTCTTCGCCTTTTTCCACTCTTTGGCCAGCAACATAGGTCTGATGGATCGATCCCACACAGGTCGCACCCACCTCTACAAAAAGAAGAGTGCCGAATTTTTCTGTCTCGATCTCCGTAACCATCCGCTTATTTTCCCAAAGAATGGGCAAAGATTTGCGCAAAGCGATCGGATTGACCGAGAAAAGAGCCCCCTCGATCTGACGGGATGCGCGCGGTATTCCAGCGGCGGGGAAATGAAAACGGTGATAGTCGGTCGGGCATAGGCGGGCAATCGCCATCGCCCCCCCCGAGAACGTCTTTGCCAAAGCCTCGTCTTGGAGAAAAGAGACAAGGTCGAACTTTTGGCCTTTTACATAAAAGCCAGAAGCTAGAATTACATCAGGAAAGACGAAATAGCGCCCGTCTGCAGGGGCGACTGCGCGCTTAGGATCTGGGTCTAGGGGTCGTTTTTCCGGCTTTAATTTCCGGATGAAAAAATCATTGAACGAACCGAAATCCCGGGTCTCGAATTCTGACGCATCGACGTTGAACGCAGAGATAAAAGGTTCTACCTTTCTTCTGCTTTCTGGCCGTTTTTGCAGATAGCCGTAAAGGGCCGAAATCCAGGGAACCCGAGCGAGCAGCGGAAGAAAAAAGAACGAAAAGATCCGGGCTCCTATCGATTCTCCGTATAAAAGAGAAAGGGCCCACCTCCCATAGATCTTCTCTTTTTCTACGTTTCCGGTCTTCCTATCGATGTATTCAATTTGCATGTCGTCTTAGACTAAGTACGAATAGGAATTTTTTCAATGGATTTCCCACATTTTCACATACGTTTTAAAATCAAAAATCAAGATTATCACAAATTAACCAGGAACAAAAATTTGATTAATAAAGTTGGGAAAGTAATCCTTGTGAGAAATGGGGACACCAACTAAAATTTATTCAAAGTTAGGGTGCTATACCGAGAGGGGTTTAAAAATCGAGGTATGGCAAGGAGGCGCCCTGAATTTGTGCCAGGCGAAGCCGGCACCGAAGCAGCTAAACTTAAAAAGTTTAGTGCTGCGGACACTTGCAAAAGAGCGGGGGTTCGCTCTTTTGCTAGGGAAGCAGGCGGGACACAAATTCAGTGGCTGTCCGACGCCGCCACCGGAGTCCCCAAAAACGCGTCGTTTTTGGGGAGGGGCGCCGCCAGAACCGATTTTTCAATCACGAGCGGTATATGTTTGGTCTCTTAAAAAAAATCTTCGGAACGCACCAATCCCGTCTTTTGAACCGGTATTGGCGCCTTGTGCCTCAGGTGAACGCTTGGGAAGAAAAATACCGCGGCTTAAGCGATGTCCAAATTGCAGCGAAGACGGTTGAATTCAAGGAACGTTTAGCCAAGGGAGAAACCTTGGAATCGCTCCTCCCGGAGGCGTTCGGCGCGGTCAAGAACGTCTGCCGGCGCCTTTGCGGCACTGACGTCCACGTCTCTGGCTACGAGCAGAAGTGGGACATGATTCCCTACGACGTCCAGATCCTGGGCGGGATCGCGATGTTCCATGGCTCGATCGCCGAAATGCAGACGGGCGAAGGGAAAACCCTCACCGCCTCGATGCCTCTCTATATCCACGCCTTGACCGGGAAGCCAGTCCACCTCGTCACCGTCAACGACTATCTCGCCAAGCGAGACTGCGAATGGATCGGCTCGATTTTCCGTCGCCTCGGGATGACCGTTTCTTATTTGACGAACGACGTCCCTCTCCACAAGAGGAAAGATACGTACGCAAGCGACATCGTGTACGGCACTGCTTCCGAATTCGGGTTCGACTACCTCCGCGACAATTCGATGTCGATGAATAAAAATGAGCAAGTGCAGCGAGGCCATTATTTCGCGATGGTCGACGAGATCGATTCGATCCTGATCGACGAGGCGCGCACCCCGCTCATCATTTCAGGGCCCGTCCCCGAAAGCCGCCAGATGTACGATGAACTGAAAGAGGGCGTGGCTCACCTCGTCCGCATCCAGCGCGACTCCTGCAACCGGCTGGCGACCGAGGCGCGAAAAATTCTCGAAACGCTCCATCTCATCGAAGAAACCCAGGAAGCGCCGCAGAAGCTTGGCAAAGAAGATGAAGAGAAGAAAAAAGAATCCTTCCGGAATTTGTGGCTCGTCAACAAGGGAACGCCGCGCAACAAGATCCTGAAGCGCGTCAAGGAAAACCCTGATCTTCGCCAAGAGATCGACAAATGGGAAACCTACTACTTCGGCGAGCAGAACAAAGAGGAAAAATTCGCCGCCCTCGCCGAGCTCTACATGGTCGTCGACGAAAGGAACAACGAATACGAGCTGACCGACAAGGGGATCCAGGCATGGAGCGAATTCCAAAACGGG
>CAYTXY010000047.1:0-10846 GCA_964441355.1 uncultured bacterium | reverse complement strand
GGGGGGGATTGGGCATGCTCCTCTACGCCTTAAAAATGCTCGCGGGCGATAAACTCAAATACATCGGCCTCATCGTCGCTCTCAGCTTCGCATCGTTCATCATCTCTCAGCAAGGCTCGATCTTCATTGGAATCATGAAGCGCACCTTCGGCTTCATCACAGACACCTCCCAGCCCAATATCTGGGTGGCCGACCCCACCGTGCAATACATCGCCGACATCAAGCCGCTCCGCAACCAAGATCTCTATCGCGTCCGAAGAATCGAGGGTGTGGATTGGGCGGTGCCGATGTTCTACGGAACGATCCCTGCCCGTCTTGTCGACGGGACATTCCAAACGTGTATTTTCATCGGCATCGACGATGCGACCCTCATCGGGGGCCCTCCGCTGATGCTCGAGGGCAAAATAGAAGATTTGCGGGGCCCCGACGCAGTGATCGTCGATCGTGTGGGCGCTATGACGAAACTCTCCTCTCCCGGCCCGGGCGGAACAACCTTGCCGCTCCACGTCGGAGATTGCATGGAACTCAACGATAACCGCGCCTCTGTGGTCGGGATTTGCCAAGTTTCCCGCACCTTCCAATCGCAGCCTGTCGTTTACACAACCTACAACCGCGCGACGACATTTATTCCAGCGCAGCGAAATATCCTCTCCTTTGTCCTCGTTAAAGCCAAGGACGGCGCCGACGTCGAACAAGTATGCCAGCGCATCCGGGGCACGACGGGCCTTGCCGCCTATTCGGCGTGGGACTTTAAGAAACTCACCATGCTTTACTACACGAAATATACCGGCATCGTGATCAATTTCGGCGTCGCAGTCCTGCTCGGCATCATCATCGGCATCGTGATCTCCGGGCAGACCTTTTTCAACTTTACCGTCGACAATCTCCCCTACTTTGGCATTTATAAAGCCATGGGCGCAGACAATAAGCTGCTGACGAAAATGATCCTGGTCCAGGCGCTTGCCGTCAGCGCGATCGGCTGGGGAATCGGCATCGGCGCCGCGGCCGTATTTGGCTATTCATTCCACAACACCGAGCTCTCCTTCAGCATGCCTTTCTACATCTATCTCTTAAGCATGATGTCGATGTTCTTCATTTGCATGATCGCCGCGATCTTCAGCTTGCTGAAAGTAAGAAGGCTAGATCCGGCGATCGTCTTCAAAAGTTAACTTTTTCCTCGCCAAGATGCATGGATTTTTTGCATATCTAGACCATGCACGACACAAAGCCGAAGAATTCAGAACCGGCCGTCATTTGCAAGGGGATCAAGAAACATTTCGGCGAGGGGCCGACTCGTGTGGATGCGCTCCGCGGGATCGATCTCGAGGTGCAAAGAGGCGAGCTCCTGATGCTCATGGGCCCCTCGGGCTCAGGAAAAACGACGCTGATCTCGATCATCTCAGGGATCTTGACCCAAAGCGAAGGAGAATGCCTGGTTTCGAATCTCAACCTGAACCAAATGCCCGATGAGGAGAAAGTCCATTATCGGGGCAAATACATCGGGTTCGTGTTTCAGCTTTTCAACCTCATCCCCACGCTGACGTGCCGAGAAAATGTCTCCATCCCGCTCATTCTCAACAGAGTCGACAAGAAGACGGCGCTAAAGCGATCGGAAGAACTTCTCTCCCGTTTGGGCATTCCCGACAAAGTGCATAATTTGCCCACGGAGCTCTCTGGCGGACAGCAGCAGCGGGTCGCCATTGCCCGCTCGATCATCCATGATCCCGAGCTCGTCGTCTGCGACGAGCCGACCAGTTTCCTCGATCACGACACGGGAAAAATGATCATGGAGCTCCTCCGCGACATTGTGAAACAAAAAGGGGCCACGCTCATCGTCGTCACGCACGATGTGCGGATCGTGCCGTTTGCCGACCGGATCGTCAATATCGAAGACGGCCGCGTCGCGGAAAGAAACCAAAAAACCATAGAGTCTAAGGATTAGGAAAGAAGGATCCAAGTTTGCGGGCTGCTTTTTTAATTTTTTACCAGTATACTAGAGACGCCTTGAAGAAACGGGAAGATGGCTAGGAAGTGTCGAAATGCGCAATCCACTGTACAAAATAATTCCAATCGCAATGTTCATTTTCTTACATCCATTCGAGGCACCCGCAATGCATAATTCGCATGACGTTCAGTTTTCATTGGTAGAAGAGCCAAAGATGGAAGACTTCGAGAAGAAACTGGCCTATTATTTTGACGTGAACGACCCAGAACCGATTATAGAGGCTTACGTGAGAGCGTTAAAAAAGCTCGAAAGAATTGGATCCCAAACTTCCATAAACGTACTTGAGCAGGAACTCATCCCGTCCTTAGAAGAGGCGTACATTGAAATTGCAGAGCAAAAAGGGCTGCGCTTTGATCCTCATCAAGCAGCTAAGTTAGAACTACAGATTATTCTGGGCAATGCCAATGGAGCAAGTTTCGAAACTGTTCAGAATAACATGTCTCAACTCTACGCTCATGTGTTTCAATCCACATCCCCTAACATACGAAAAGCCGCCATGCTAAGGACGTTTCTTTATCAGTACAAGGTAGATGTCCTGAAGAGGGAAAAAGGGATAACAGATGCTGAAATGAACATGCTCATTGCCCTCTCAGACACTAGCAAAGAACTTCTAAACTCCATTGAATAAGGCTTCCCCATTGAAGATTCAAGCGCTTCTCATTTATTTGTCGATCCTTATTAGTCCAAGTTTTGCCTTAACAACGCTCTTGGTTAATGATGGATATATATATGAAAGTTACGATCCCCAAGAAGAGATCCCTTCCAGTATATTGAACGAGGGGCTATCGATGTATTTCGAAGCTTATCTTCATCCCAGGCTGCATGTTGGAATCCCTGTGAATGCCCTTCAGATTGATACCTCGCAATTTCACTCTTATGATGAATTTATCCTGGATATGTTCCAGCGCGATTTCGAGAGTTACCGAATCCCAGGACAAACCCCGCGAATCTATCTACAGGCTCGATCCATGAAAGACGGAAAAATCGTTGGAGTTTGTGCAGTTTTAGTAAATGAGAACAACAATTATTACATTGATCACATTGGAGTTCATAAGGATTTCAGACGGCAGAAAGTGGCTACCAATTTAATGAAAGGACTGCTCAAGGCCATTCCCAATTTTAATGAAATCTCGCTGGACACTCGGGTCTTTAACAGACCAGGTCAACTCTTTTACGAGAAGCTGGCATTTAAGAAATTGGAGGTCCATCCAATTCCCCAAAAACAGTCTACTTACTGCCACTATGTCTTGAAAAAACCAAGGTGAACAGTCTTGACTTTTTAGGAGTTGGCTTTTTACCCTAGATTGATTTTGGTGATTTCATGAATCTTGAATTGTGGAGAAGTGGGTCGAGTGGAATGACAACTGGAAACTGCTGGGTATTCCTCCAGACCCAGCCTGGGATTAAATATGAAGTTCATTCTTTGTTTTTGTAGTTTTGTTTTATTGGTTTCATGTTCTCCGAACAAACAAAAAAAAACAGATTTTGTTTTCTCAAGAGTCAACTGCTCTTTACAGTGCAACTCTTGAAGATCCATTAAAAGATATACGCACTATTTCGATATTGCCTTTATATTCATTGATTTCAGAAAAACTCCAAAAAAAAATCTCATGAAATGATAAAACAAAAACTACAAAGCATTGGTGAAATTCAATGGATTAACTTAGGCCTATCTCCTGCTAGTATTTCAGGAATTAGAGGCGCAGATGCGGTCCTAAAAATTGATTTTTCTGAATTTCCTTTCATAAACACTAAAAAATCAATCGCCGCAATGGCTTCGATTTCTTTACTTGCTTCTGTTCGAAATATAAATACAGAAAGCCAGTCTTTTATTCCCATCTGGTCGAATGAACTGTATTTTTTGAATAAACCGGACGATCAGGAAGCGATGTCTTCAATGGGTGTTCTGCTCGATCGTTTAGTGAATGATTTGCAATTTGCAAATGCAGACCATCCCAAAGGATTTCAATTTGAGGTCTATCAACCTTGAACCCATTTCGAGGCGTCGATCAGAAGGCCTGAGGTGTTGCCGGGTCCTTGCATCTCCGGGCAGATGACCGCTTCGATTTCGAGAGCCTCCATGGCCCCGTAGACAAAGAGGAGATCGGAGAGCAGATAGGCGGTGTTCGGATCAGGTTTTGGGCTGAGATCTTGATCGCTTTTCCCGAGCCGCTTTTCAATGAGTTGAGAGAGGTCAACTTTGGTAAAAGTCCCCTTCCCCACCCCTTTCTGGACGTTTGGGAACATGGCGCCAATCCCGAGCACGGATGGGCTCTCTTTCACCCAAGCAGGAGCCTCTTGAAATTGTCCGATAGTCCACGCTATCGCTTGCTTTGCCTCTTCTCGGATGATCGGATTTGGTGTGGCTGTTTGACTCTTCTTTTGGATTTCTTGAATGAGATGGTTTTTCATCGGCACTTTGCCAAGAGGCTTATTGTAGGATTGAAGGTTTCCATCGATTTCGCGGGTAAATTGCGTGCTTCCCCCTCCATTTTCCCAAATGAGCGCTCCCTTGTGTTTGTCGATGATCCCTTCCGCTGCCAGAGAATTGTAGCCAAGCGCAGCCTCTTCATTTTGCGAGAGGAGATAGATCGAAAGGCCCGTTGCTTTAGCAAGGCGATCCAATACTTCAGAGCCGTTGCGTGCGACCCGATACGCATCCGTGGCTCCCGCAACATATCTTGACGCGAGAGCTGTTTTTTCCGCTTTTTTCTGCATCTCTTGGATGGATGAGGCAAGTTGAGCTACGGTCTCTTCAGGAATGTTGTGGTTCGGATCTCGGTCGACAGACTCTCGAACGGGAATGGGGACCGATTCTGTGGCAGCCATCTCCACGATCCTACCTTCTTTCGGGTCGACCCAAGCCGCTTGCATTTTGAGGTTGCCGGAACCAAGATCGAAGGCCACTCGATACTCAAGCCCCTCATGGAGCTTTTCCGAGGCGATTCTCCCCGCGCCAGGACCAGGGTCAGCCGTTGTCTGCAACCCGTTCATCCCCAATAAAATAGTCATCAACCAAAAAATAGATTGTAATAACATAGCACTCTCTTTTTTCATTACTATACCGACACTTATTTCAGATGTCAACAAAACTGCATTTATAGTTGATGTTAATTGTTAAAAACTCTATATTAACCGCAATTAACTGTTAAAGGAGAATTATGACGAATAAAATCTTTAGCAACTCTGCCTTGCCAACCACGCTTCCTATAGTTATTGCGCCAACCTCACCCTTACTTTTGTCAGCGGCTGTGGAGCCGACCAGCTACCGGGCCTCGGTTCGAAAAATGGCAGCGATTTTAGAAGCGCCTCCCAAATTGAGCAGCCCTCCCCCCATTGTCTGGTTTGGCGATGAGCATTCGACAGAGATCTCGTTGGTCGGGGGAAAAGGGGCCAGCCTTTCGATTTTGCAGTCTGTGCCAGGGGTTAAGGTTCCTGAAGGGTTTATCGTCACAACCGAGATCTATCGGCAATTTATCGCCTCCAATCCCGCCTTGAAACAAGAATTGGCGCTCCTAGACGATCTCTCCGACGCTTGGCTTTCCGCTATGATCGACTCGGGCGGAAACTCGACTCCGGAAATCCTCGCTCTGGAAACGCAAATATCGGAAGAGACCGCACGCGTTAGGGAGCAATTTTCTAAGACGACATTCAGCCCCGCCCTCTATGAATCTTTGTTGGAGCAGTATAAGGCGCTCTCACTCTTAGTGAATGAGCCAGACATCCCCGTTGCAGTGAGAAGTTCTGCGACAGCGGAAGATCTCCCGAACGCCTCTTTTGCGGGACAGCACGATACGTTTCTCAATCAGAAAGGGGAAGAGCAGATCCTCCATTCCGTCGTTGCTTGCTGGGCCTCGCTTTTTCATCCCCATACTGTGCAATACCGCAATCAACTCCGCCTCTTGCTTGCCCTGGAAAAGGGAGATCCGGCCATAGGCGTTGGTTTAAGCCATAGCGAAGTGAAACTCGCCGTCGTCATTCAACGCTCTCTGCAATCCGCCGTGGCAGGGGTTGGATTTAACGTGAACCCCTCTGGAGAGGCCAAAATCCACATCGAAACGAATTATGGATTAGGAGAAACGGTTGTCAGCGGCCTTGCAAATCCGGATGCCTGGGAAGTAGACCCGGAAGCCCAAACCTTGCTCTCTTCTGTCATGGGAGATAAGGAGATGAAGGCGATCGCAAAAGAAGATGGAGACGTCGAATACCTCCCCATCCCTGAAATAGACCGGCACCGCTTTACCATCGACACCGAAAGAGTCATGGAAATCGCAAGATCGATTCGTACCATCGGAGAATATTATCAAGAGCGGTTTGGCTACAAATTCATCGATACGGAATTTGCCATTGACCCGCAAGGCGTCCTCTACTTTCTCCAAACAAGGCCCGAAACCGTTTTCTCCTCTTCCTCTTCGATTTCTGTCACTGGAGTCCCGAAAGAGAGCGCGGCCAATGCCAATATGATTTTCCATGGAGGCTCGACGGGCTATCCTGGGGCCCGCACTGGGCGTTTAGTCTATGCGAAAACTCCTAAAGAGGCCCTTGAAAAAATCAGCCAGGGCGACATCCTCGTCACTTCGAAAACCACTCCCGAGTGGACGATCGTATTCCCCAAGCTCGGCGGGATCATTGTCGATGTGGGCGGAGTTCTCAGCCATACCGCCATTGTGGGAAGAGAACAGCGCATCCCGACCCTTTTAGCCACAGCCAACGCAACCAAAGAGCTCGCCGATTGGGATGGAAAAATCGTAACCATCGACTCCTTGAATTCGGTTGTTTTCGAGGGAGCTCTTGAGATCAAGGAAGGGAAGATCGAAGATTTCGTTCGCCCCGAACTCCAAAATTCTGGGCTCGTTCAAGACTTAGAAATGCAGATCCACCGGATCGACGAGGAAGGAAAATGGATGAGCCGGCCGAATATGCCCCTCACTGCGATGCAGCTGGACTTTATTCAAAAAGCCTATGATGAGATCACTGAGAGGCTCGAATTGGCAGAGCCCTTGCGCTACAAGGTGATCAATCAGCGCATCTACATCCAAATCGAAGATGCGAGCGGCCGTCCTTCAGCCTACGCGAACCTAACAGACGCGCTTCTCAAATGGGGCCTTGACCGCCTGGAAGGGCTCTTTGATGACCGCGTCGCTACCGTGAAGGAGTTCCAAGAGCTGGCCGATCATTTTGAGCCTACCCCGGAACTGCTGCGGCAATTTGGCAAGGTTTATGAGAACTGGATGGTCCACTTCCTCAGCCGAGGCCGCTTTGGCCATGGCGCCGTCGCCATTCTCATGCAAGAGCAGATGAAACAGATCCCCGACCCAGCGCTCCTCTCTTCTTATCTCCACCTCCGTTTCCCCATGGCGAACTTGAGCTATGAAAAAGAGATGCTGCACGCTGAGCTAGGGAAAGAGCTGACCCGTCTTGGGATCATGAAGAACGCGGATGCCGAGGAAACAAAATCTCAACTCCTAATCAAATACCCGGAAACCTGGCAAAGAATTGCCGATTTTGCAAGAAGTTACGAGCATACTTCTTCAGAGAACATGGTCTCCCCTGTCCCCTACGACACGGTTCTAGAACAGCTTCTTATGACGCTCGGCGATGAGGCGTTCGAACCTGCGCCTATAGCTCTTAAGCCGCATGAAATCGCTAAAATGGACCTTCTCTTTGCTCAAAACCCAGATCTTGCGCGAACCATGGCCTTGGCGCACCGCCACCTCTACCAGAAAGAAAATGAGCACCACGTCGTCGCAAGAGCTCAACATCAGATCCATGAGAAACTGCTTCAATTCGGACAAAGGCTTGCTCTTCGGGGTCTTCTCACCTCGCCCGAGCAGGTGTTTGAGCTTCCGATCGAAGAAGTGGCGAAAATGGCCGAGAGCGTGCAGCCTGTTAAGAGAATGCTAGAGATTTCTCCTTTAAGGGTTTTTGAAAAAGGCCTCGATCCCGTTCAAAAGACAGGGTCATAGCGGCTCGAAAGTGGTTCAACGACAGGAAGAGGCCTATCGGTTACCGTCTATAAATACTTCTCTTCCGGGGTTTTGTTAGCTTTTTGTTGAGAAGGAGTAGAGGGGTAATCGCGCCATTGAGTAGAGAGGTAATCGCGCAATTGCTTATCCGACATTGTTGCATAAAACAATTTAAATACGGCGTTGTTGGTTAAAAAAGATCCTATAGCGAGTTGCCATAATCCTGTTTTGTGATAACCTTTAGCGAATTTATCGGCCGCACCTACTAGCGAATAGCAGGCGCCAACTAGATCCAATGGACCTGTTATAGCATGGACTGCTTGCACAGGAAGGCCACCTAATACTGAGATTCCAGCGGCGACACCCGTAATAGCGGTTGTCGTTATATAGGGATAACTATAAAAAGCATTATGAACTTTATTTAACATAAAAATCTCCTTGGTTTTAATAACAAATAATATCATTCCATACATGATGATTTTTTTTCAATGTAAAATATACCGGGAGGGATTCAAAAATCGGTGTGAGCGAGAATGAACGCCGCCTTCAGTTCCGCATCAGTCGTTTTGATTTCAAAGACCCTAAAATGTAATCCTAAAACCGTTATTTTCAATAAGATCCAACTTTTTGCTTTTAGTTAACGTTACGTCATCTTGTATCATAAGGGGTATATGAAATTGAAAACGATGCAAGAGCTCGCGAAGCTATCTGGAGTGAGCATTAGAACTCTCAGATACTACGATGAAATTGGCCTCCTTCCTCCCAAAATACGGATGGCAAATGGCCGTTCGTTATATGGATTTAAGGAGTTCATCTATTTAACTAAAATCATATCTTTTAAAGAGTTTGGCTTTAGCTTAAACAAAATCAAATCCATCCTTCACGACAGACCAGTCTATAAGCTTAGCAAGCTGATTGCACAGAAAAAAATTCTCAGCAAAGAACTCGATCGGTTGAACGCGAACTTTAAAGCGATCGATTCTCTCATCAACTTTTACAAGGAGAAACCCATGTTGGAAATGACCCCGGAACAAATTGAGCAACACCTTGACCAGATGAAAAATAAAAAAGAGTGCGCCAAGTATTTCGACGAGGCCTTCATGAAAGAAAAGGCAAATACCTTTCAAGATCAATTCAGACTCCAGGCAGGAGATGAATACTATGAATACTTTGTGAAAAAAGGAGAGGAGCAGAATGTGCTTACGGCCGGAGATTATGGGCGGAGGTTCGGAGCGTTTTTAAATCAAATGATCGGAG
The DNA here is from genome assembly GCA_964441355.1 of uncultured bacterium. Classification (GTDB taxonomy): domain Bacteria; phylum Chlamydiota; class Chlamydiia; order Chlamydiales; family SM23-39; genus CAIPFQ01. The sequence continues at coordinate 1,618 of CAYTXY010000047.1, read as the reverse complement.
CTCTTGAAAAAAGGCTCGATCCTTCATCCGCAGAAGTACAAACCCTCATCGCGGAGCAGTGGGAGATCCTCAAAATGGTCTATCCTGAGACTTGCTTGCAAAAAATCTATTTCGCGATTCGCAATCGGGTTTGTGATTTTCCAGCTGTTGAAAAGGAGACGCTCGCTCTACGCGATTTTCTTTTTCAGGCAATGACGGCCTTCGGAAAGAAGCACTTTACTGAGTAAGCGCCTACAAAAGCACTGAGCCCATAAATGGGGCTCATTTTTTTATGGGAGTATTTTTTTTGCCGGTGGCTCCGAGTCCCCGGCAAAATGAAATGGGGAGCAGATTTGTTGAGGCGAAGAGAATCCCTCCGCCGCCCCACTTTTCAATGGCAAGAATTCGGAGATCTCCTTAATATAGCTGCCTTCATCCAACTGTGAGACAGGAAAAGATCTATGAAACTCTTAAAATGCGTGTTATTTTTGCTGTGCAGTTTTGCATTACATGCAGGCGTCTATTTAGAAAAGCCGGAGCATTTTCACCCAAAAGCTGCAATTGTCGGGTGTTGTTACCTCCACTTCCAAGATAAAATTCTTCTCTTGCATCGGCACGACAACAAAGCTGAAGGGAATCGATGGGGAATCCCTGGCGGTAAGTTAACCAGTGGAGAAGATCTTCTCAATTTGGTGATGAGAGAAGTTTTTGAAGAAACCGGATTTGTTTTGGAAAGAGAGAAATTCCACTATATTGGGAAACTCTATATCCGAGTTCCAAATTTCGACTTCGAATATCATATGTTTGATTACTTAGAGCCTATTGCAAACCCAGGAGATGTAAAAATCAACTTCAAGGAGCACAAAGGATTTACATGGGTAACACCAAAAGATTCCCTAAATATGAACCTCATCACAGATGAAGATACCTGTTTTTCGATCGTCTTCGGTCTATAGAGGTACTTTCTTAATGATCGAATTCTCAGCTTGAGCCATTTAATTTGTGAAAAGGCGGTCGCTCTCTGACTTCCCTCTTTGTCCTCATTCTTTATTGACATTCCTTCTCCCCTTTGCTACTGCTTAAAATAAACGCGAAGAGTTCTAAAACTCTGTAGTAAATAGGAGTGATGCATGCCAGAAAAATTTAAATACAAACGATTGGATAAAAATAACGCAGCCGCGCTGTTTATCGATCACCAGACGGGACTGTTCAATCTTGTCCAAGATTATTCGCCAAATGAATTCAAAAACAATATTTTTGCCATGGCGGACATGGCAAAATTTTTCAAATTGCCCGTCATCTTGACGACGAGTTTTGAAGATGGTCCCAATGGCCCTCTCATGCCGGAATTAAAGGCGGCGTTTTCCAAAGCTCCTTACATTGCACGTCCGGGTCAGATCAATGCTTGGGATAACAAAGACTTCGTCAAAGCTGTTAAGGCTACAGGAAAAAAACAACTGATGATCGCGGGCATCGTGACAGATGTATGCGTGGCTTTCCCGGCTCTTTCCGCTTTGGAAGAGGGGTATGATGTTTTTGTTATCACAGATGCTTCAGGAACACTCAATAAAGATATGAGAGATGCGGCTCTTATGAGAATGGTTCAAGCAGGCGCGCAACCCTTAAGCTGGTTCGCTGC
>CAYTXY010000046.1:0-11153 GCA_964441355.1 uncultured bacterium | reverse complement strand
AAAGGAAAAAGTGTTCGTCCCCGATTTTGCCTGGCGTCCCGGGTTCAAAATCGATGTTGGCTATGATTTCGACTTCGACGGGTGGGATCTGGACAGCCGGTGGACTTTCTACAAAGGGGAAGACACGTCATTAAAAAAACGGTTCTCATCCCAAATCAATCCACCCGGAATGGGAGTTGTTCCTCTCTGGTTTTATCCTTTCTTCAATGTCGCCTCTCCCAATCAGATCCGCTATTCCGAAGGAAAGATGAGCTGGCGGCATTATTTCAATGCGATCGATCTTGAGATCGGGAGATGTTCCGCTCTCACGAAACGGTTATCGATGCGCCTCTATGGCGGTCTGAAAGGGGCCTGGATGCGGCAAATGTACCGGGTCGAATACCAAAACGGCTCTACGATAGAGGCGATAGTTCCGGGTACAGACGGGGCGGTTTCGTTTGAACTTCTCGAGAGCCGTATCGCTTTCAAAAATGAGACTTGGGGAGCAGGTCCGAGAGCCGGGTTCGATTCGAGATGGAAAATCCTCTGGGGCTTCAGCCTGATCGCCGACGCTGCCGTCTCGCTCCTCTTTTCTAAAATCGAGACGCACCGCGATCAAAACGACATCAACCTGAATACTGGGGTTGGTTTAAAGCAGCCATTCCACATGCACATGGTCGCAAATTCCCATCAATTGAAACCAGCCGTAGAAGGGAAAGTCGGATTGGATTGGGAAACCTGCCTCTATACCAGGAGCATCATTGGCTTCTCTATCGCCTACGAAGTGCAATACTGGTGGGCTCAAAATGAACTCCGCCGCAATTATACCCATGCCGCGCCAGGAGACATGTTCTCTATGAGGGGCGATCTTCAAATGCATGGACTCACCGCCGAGGCCGCCTATTCCTACTAAACTGACTAAACTGTTCCTCTTTTGTCTCCTCCCCTGGTTTCTTTTAGCGGACAGCCCGATTCTCTCCCTCACAAAAGATCGGGAGAATCGATGCAGGGAGGATCGCATCGATCCGGCGCTTGGGCCTCGGGAACCTCGGAAAATCAGGCCTGAGAAAATCAAACCTGAGAGAATCGCCCCCGAGAAAAAAACTGAGGAAGCGGCAACCCTCATCGAAGAGCACCCGGGTCATGTTGGCGGGTTTAAGACCGACTTCACATTCCTTGTCTGGCAAGCCCAGGAAGACGGGCTCGAATTTGCAGCGAAAAACACCCCGGAATTGCCGCTTTCCGCCACCACCCCGACCGATATCTCCGCTTCCCTTTCTACGGTCGACTTTGCTTGGGAGCCCGCTTTTAAGTTTCTTTTCGGCTACCGCTTCGAAGACTCTCGCTGGGACTTGAACGCAAGATGGACTTGGTATTATTCCCGCTCCCGCCGCTTTCTCTCAGAGAGCCTCTCCGCATCGGGCGCAGGCCTTTTGCCTCTTTGGATTCCCCCGCAAGCGGCGATTGCTCGATTTCCGGTCTATAGCAATGCGAAGGGAACCCTCCTTCTCCATCTAAACAATATCGACCTCGAGCTCAGCTTTACTGGAGGCGTCTCCCGATTTTTTTTCTTGAAACTCCACGGGGGGTTGAAACTGATCTCAATCCACCAGAACTTTCGCGCCCATTACTCGCAAGGTTTTTTTGACGGGGTCAGCCAAATGCTCGACTCGAACGCTCGGGCCAAATCCCGCGGCCTCGGGATGGGGCCTCGCTTCGGATTCGGCTCGAAATGGGTCCTTCCCCGAGGATGGTCGCTCATTGCCGAAGCGGCGGGAGCGCTTGCTTTGGACGACATCACAACAAGAAGAAAAGACGTTTCGGTCGGTACGATTTCCGGGGCGGGTCAGGAGATCTCGATCCGTTTCCACGAAAACTTTTGGGTCTGGCGCCCTCTTCTCGAAGGGAAGGCCGGCGTCCAATGGGAATATAGTTTCGGATGCAAAAAAAATAGAATTCTCGACTGCTGTGTGGCTTACGAAATCCAACAGTACTGGGAACAAAACGTCTTTACCCGCTATGCGGACAGCGCGACTTTCTTTTCTCCGTTCAACAACAGAGGGGATTTGACCCTGCAGGGGTTTTCCTTCACTTTAGCCCTTAGGATTTGACATTGAAACATTATACCGCTCGTGATTCAAAAATCGGTTCTAGCGGCGCCCCACCCCAAAAACGATGCGTTTTTGGGGACCCCGGACCCGGCGCCGGCAGGGCCTGGCTCAAATTCAGGGCGCTGCTTCGCACAAAAAAGGTCCATTCAAGGACCTTTTTTATGATTTCGCAGTGCTATATTCCGATTTTTGAATCACTCTCGGTATACCTCTTGCTCATCGCTGCCCTCTCTGAGCTTGCGGCTTACAATGGCCCTAGTTTTATCCCCAAACCGCCCGAAGAGGTTCCACCAAAGAATGAACTCTTTTTCAAACTGGATCTCCTTGTTTGGGACGCTCGGGAAGAAGGACTAGAGTATGCGGTTAAAAATGCGGGAACCCAAAGCAATCAAGAGTTGAGCTCGCTCGAGCCCCCTACCAAATTCGAGCCGGGGTTCCGCTTAGGGCTGGGAGGCTTTTTGCCCTACGATTCCTGGACCCTCGGAGCCCTTTATACCTTTTACCAGACAACACGGCACTCTTCCGAGAGTTTTGATTTCAATCCTTTTGGCGCCCCTGGGCCCGGGATGATCGCCGTTTGGACCTACCCTTCCGCGTTTTCAAACAACAATAACGGGGCCCGTTTCATTACCGCGAAAAACGAATGGCGGCTTCACTCCTCCTTCCTGGACCTGGATCTTGGCCGCCCGTGCAAGATCGCGACCTATTTCACATTGACTCCTTCCTTTGGGATCAGAGCCGCTTGGCTGCACCAGCGATACGAGGTCGAATATGGGCAAGGCAACCGGATCCACTTTGGAGCCGGAGATCAAGTGACGGTGCTTTCTTCCGAAATCGACATGAACTCCTCTTCTAGTAACTTGGGTCTCCTCTTCGGGAGCGCTTTCCGGTGGGAGATCGGAAAACATTGGGATTTCTTGGCGAATCTTTCAGCCGCTTTCCTCGCTTCCCGCTTCGATGTCACGCGGGATGAAACGGATCTTTTCCAGAATTTGGCAGGAGCGCTGCAGACGCAATCGATCCGGCTGAAGAACGAATATTGGTCCTTCCGCCCTCAAGCTCAAATCGCCCTCGGCTTCCGTTTTTCCGACGCCTTCCGCTATTGCTCTCACCTTGTCCGCTATCATCTCAAAGCGGCCTATGAAACGCAAATGTGGTGGAAGCAGAACCAACTGCTCCGCTATATCGACGTCCAAAACGCCACGAGCTCGGGGGCCAATACTGCCCCGACGCAGGGCGACTTGATGTTCCACGGAGCCGACCTTGAAGTCAGCTTTGATTTCTAGAACCGTCTCCAAATTTTTGATTGCATAAAGACGGGCAAATTGTTAGTCTCTCCCCTCCTTTTTTCAGGAGGCAATCATGATGGCTATCTGCGCATGGGTCCAATCGCTGATCTCTTCACTTCCAGCACCTGTGGAGAAAAGATCTCAGGACGAGCTTCCTTCAGGTTTTTTGCCCTACGATCAATTTGAAAGAGAATTTTCGCTTGGCAAAATATCGACCGAAAAAATTCACGAACAGACTAAGGCCTTGAGTCAGACGCTGCAATCTAACGTCGCTCAAGGTCTCAACATGCTTCTGACAGCCGATCAAGAAGTATGGGCTGGGCTTAAGCAGTTTATCCCAACGATCGCAAAACTAAGCGTTGAAATCAGAGAACGGATTGAAGCCGGAGGGAGGATCTTTTTAGTCGGTTCAGGATCGAGCGGCCGCGTTGCTGTCGATTTAGCCGCCAAATGCGGCGAACGATTCCCGGGCAAGGTTCGAGGCATTATCGCGGGAGGCGATGGCGCCATGATTCGGGCAAAAGAAGGGTTTGAAGATTCAGAAAAAGACGGAGAAAAATGTCTCCAATCCTTCGATTTGAAACCAAAAGATACTGTCTTTTTAATCTCAGCAAGCGGATCGGCTCCCTTCAATGTGGGCTGCGGGCATTTCGCTGCAAACCGCGGGGCGAAGGCGTTCTATTTTTACAACAGCAAGGAGATCCCCGAGCGGACAAAAGGGCTATTCCAAAGGTCCAACAATCCGGTGGTTCCTCTCGAATTGGACATCGGCCCGCAAGCCATTGCTGGGTCTACTCGACTCCAAGGGGCAAGCATCGCTGAACTTGGCCTGGGCGCCTTGCTGGGAAGCGCCTTATTCAACGACCCTGCCTATCCGAATGAGCTTTTGCATAAAATGAATGAGGCCAACGAACTCATCGCAAAGAAACTGGGGCGCATTGCCGAGTTTGTCAAAGAAGAAGCCGATGTGTTTCGTTCTCCAAACGCCAATTTTCGCCGCTTGCGGGATGAGACGTTTGCAGGATATGCAACGTACCTAGGAGATCGAAACACTTTGCGTGAAATTTTGATCGATGCAACCGAGACATCTCCGACATTTTCGACAAATCCCATCCGGCGAGAACAGGAAACGAAACAAAAGCGGGCGGAATTTCGCGCCTATCTTGTTGGGGAAGATGAGAATCGGAAAGCTTGGAGCGCGCTCTTGGGAAGAGAGGTAGAAGAGGCCGCTGACGCCGATCAATTCCTTCTGGCGGCTCATGCAAACGGCAACCATTCCTTTGAAAATCGACCTACAGGCTCTGGCAATTTTGTCCTCGGCGTTGCAAAAGTAAAACATCCAAACAATATTCCTGAACAAATCGCGGATCCCATTGAAAAGGCGCTCAAAGCGGGAGGAAAAGGAGGGATGATCGTCTTGTCGAGAGAAGCGGGCTCTATCTCTCCCAAGAGGGAAAAATGGACCCTTCTTTTTGATCAGATTCCCTTCGATCGTTTGGGATTGGTCGAAACAGTCATGCTCAAACAAGTCCTCAATCTGATTTCCAATGGCTCTATGGTCTTAATGAACAAAGTGCACGGCAACCGGATGATCGATGTGCGCACCTCAAATCGGAAATTGATCGACCGGACGGGCCGATTGATTCAAGAGATCTGGAAAGATTCTGGCTGTCCCTTCGTATTGAGCGGGCGGGAACTCTACCATTGGATCGCTTACGTATCGGCCTTTAAAAACCAATATGCCGATTTAGGCGTCTATACCCCTTCCGTCGTTAAAATCATCCTTGCCCTTCTCCACCTCAATAAAACTCCGAGTGAGAATGAGGTTCAAGAGGCCCTCTCTTTTCTTAGAGCGCGCGAAGAGAGGTTGGATTTCTTGGCTGAAGAGAATTATACTCTTTGCATTGATGGAGGCGGTTCCAAGACTCTGCTTCAAGTCCTAGATTCTCGAGGTCAAGCGGCGACTCTCTATAAGCAAGGGAGCGCCGCGAATGAGATCATGGCAAAAGCTTCCAACATCAACGTCGTCAAAAAGGAAGGAGTCAAAGCCGCTTTCTCCGATCTTTTTACCGATGTGTCGGTGGGGCCAAAAAGGGTTCCCTTATCGGAGATCCTGCCTAAAGCGCGCGTCATTGCAGGCCTAGCCGGGGTGTCTATTCCGGAAAATATCGAAACAGTCACCTCTCTTTTTGCCGATTTTGGAATCGACAAGCGCCAACTTCTTCTCATGACCGATGCGGAGCTTGCCTTACGCCTTCTGAAAGGGAATGGGATTGTCCTGATTTCAGGAACCGGATCGATTTGTTTTATGGAAAAAGAGGGAGCCAGGCAGCGAGTCGGAGGTTTGGGACGTATCTTGGGCGATGAGGGAAGCGGCTATCAAATCGGGCTCTCGGCCATTCGGGCAGCGTTGGCCGAAGAATTTGGGTACGGCCCCCCCACTCGGCTGACTCCCGTTTTGCGCGCATTTTATCAAGTGGCCGAGATGAAGAGCCTTTTTCCCAAAATCAATTCCTTGGATATGTCCGCAGCAGACATCGCTGCAGCCGCTTCTTTTGTCTTTGAAGAAGCGGAAAAAAATGACGCTGTGGCCAGCGAGATCGTTTCACAAGCAGCCAATGATTTACGGCAACTTGTCACGACAGCCCTCAAGATTTCGCATCTGAAAAACTGCGAGATGCATCTCTGGGGAGGAGTGTTCAAGGGGCGACATGCCGACCGGCTCATAAAGAGGCTCCGAGAAGCGACCGATCCAAATGGAATCCGGATCGTGAATCAGTCCTCAAAAAATGCGGCCGTCGTATTCGCTAGAAACTTTCCCATGAATTAGAGTCTGCCTCTAACTTTCTTTTGTCTTCCCGCAAAAGATTCCAATGGTTTTGAGTCAATGTAAAGGACATTTATGCAGAAGGAAATTTAAACACCCGAGCACACCGAGGAGGCACGGAGAAAAGATAGCTTCTGGTACATCAACTTAAAAAGAAGAAAAAAAATAACAAGATATTAGGATGGACAGGATAAAAAATAAAAAAGAATTATCGCATTCAGATATTTATAAAGATATTATTGGCTTCTGTTTTGAAATAATGTTGCAAGACCCTATCGCCTAAACATCGGTGGTGCAATCACGGTTAGGTTATAAAACAATCGACAATGCCCCATTTTTCCAAAAACTTCTCATATGGTTGTAGTGGCTCACAAAATACCGTATCGCTCCTAGCGCATCAAATCTATGCAAGAAAGAACTCAGCATTAGAGGCTTACACAGGACCTGTCTCGCTTTTAACAATCTCCCTATAATTTTAAAAATGAGTCTGTTAAAATTGGTGGTATAGTCCGAGTACTAACCCTCGGAAGTTCATGGTGGAAATATGGAAAACAACTTAGTCCTTCTCCCTAATTGCCTCTTTTCCAATTCACCCCCTCCTCCCCCTCCCTTCTTGGGATAATCGTTTTTTAATTTTTTCAGATACATCCGCACGGTTCTGATTTTTTTCTGAGCCGAAATTGCTTGTCCAAAGCTGTTTTATTTTCCGGGTTTAGATCAGGCAAAGTTTTGCAATTCGATTTTTTTTGAGTTATTATGAATGAATTTAAAAAAATTATTATCAAATTGGGGACGAGTTCTCTCACGCAAGGAACGGAAAGTCTCTGCCGTCGATTTATGCTGGGGCTCGTACAGCAGATCGCTGCATTACAGGCTAAAGGAATTCACTGCATTCTCGTTAGTTCCGGAGCCGTGGCAGCCGGAAGATCCCTCCTCTGCCATTCCCATCCGAAACAAGTCTTGGCATCGGTCGGCCAAGTCAAGCTGATGCAAGTTTGGTCTGAGTTATTTTCCCTATTCGATCTTCAGGTGGGGCAGATCCTTTTGACCCACGATGATTTTTCCTCGAACAGAAAAGAGGTCGCACGGAAAGCGATAGAAGGTTTGCTGCACAACAGCATCATTCCGGTCTTGAACGAGAACGATACAACCGCAGGGAATGGACAGCGGATCGGGAACAACGACCAACTTGCCGCGTTAGCGGGGAGATTGGTCGAAGCAGACATGGTCGTCTTGCTGACCGATCAAGAAGGGCTTTATACGGCAAATCCGCGGCTCGACCCAGATGCGAAGCTCATCTCGGCCGTCGACCGGATCGATGAATCGCTTTTCGCGTTGGCAAAAGGGGCTTCTTTTCAGGGCACAGGCGGGATGGTCGCGAAACTCGAAGCGGCCAAGCTCGCCTTGGATACGGACATTCGGATGGTCATTGCACACTCTTCGCGTCCGAATGTGTTGATCGATTTGGTCCAGGGCCTGTCTATAGGAACTTTATTTAAGAGGAAATCATGAATTCAAAGATTAGAGAATTGGCGCTGAGCGTGAAAAAAGGCTCTCGCGCAATGGCTGCGGCTGGCACGCAGCAAAAACGGGCCGTCCTGGAAACATTGGCACGGCAAATTGAACAAAACGAGCAGGCAATCCTGGAAGCGAATCGAGAAGATTTGCGACTTTCGAAAGAAAACGGGATCCGGGATACGCTTCTCGACCGGCTCTCTTTGGAAAACAGGCTCCAGGGGCTCGTCGAGGGTGTCGTCCAAATCGCCCGTCTTCCCGATCCAATCGGAGAGACGATAGAAGAAAAGACCCTGCCAAACGGGCTCCTCATCGCAAAAGAGAGAGTTCCCCTCGGCGTTACGGGGGCCATCTATGAATCGAGGCCCAATGTGACGCTCGATCTCGCCTCCCTGGCCATCCTATCGGGAAACGGCGCGATTTTACGGGGCGGTTCCGAAGCCGCATTCACCAATCGCGTCCTCACAGAACTGATCCAAGCATCGCTGGCTGCGTCCGGATTGCCTAAGGAAGCCATCCAACTGCTAGAAACCAAGGATCGCGAGGAGATTAAAGAATTGCTCAAACAGAACGATGCGATCGATTTGATCATCCCGCGAGGCAGCCAGGCTTTACAGGAATTTTGCCGCGAACATAGCACGATCCCCGTCGTTTCAGGAGGGATTGGGATCTGCCATGTATTCGTTGACGAATCGGCCGATTTGGACCGCTCTTTAGAAGTGATCCATAACGCGAAAACCCAGAGGCCCGCTGCCTGTAATGCACTAGACACCCTTTTGGTTCATGCAGCGATCGCGGAAAACTTCATCCCAGAATTGTTTGAACGGTTCAAAAACGTGTTGTTCCGCACTTCCTGGGACATCCTTCATCCATCTTGCCAAAAGGCGAAGGAAAAAGACTGGGACACCGAATGGCTCTCCCTCGTTTTAGGAATCAAAATCGTGAAAAATCTGGACGAGGCGCTTGAACATATCGAACGCCATGGCACAGGCCATAGCGACGCCATTTTGACGGAAAACCAGACGAACGCAGAACAGTTCGTCCAATCGGTCGATTCAGCGGCCGTTTATGTGAACGCTTCCACCCGATTCACGGACGGCGGGCAATTCGGTCTTGGCGCCGAAGCGGCGGTCAGCACTCAAAAAACCCATGCAAGGGGACCAATGGGGGTGAAAGAACTCACCTCCTATAAATGGGTCGTCCGAGGCAACTATCATGTGAGGCCATAAGTATGAAACAGTTCATTTCTTTCATCAATTCCAGGGTTCCATTCGGCAAGGCGCTGAACGCGCTTGGCCATATTTCAGTGGGCATCGGGCACTGGATCCCAGAGGGTCATATGCCCTCCATCCAGGTTTATTTTGCAGAGGAACAAACGATTCGGGCTTTCCGGAAAGCTTCGCACAAAATCCGGATCGCCCATCCCGAAAAAACGAGATGCGTCGATTTTATCAATACCATGACGATCGGCCCATCCGACAATTGCCTGAAAATCACAGCGGAAACTCCAGACAGTGAACTGATTTATTTCGGAGCCAGCCTCTGCACAGATGAGGAACTTCTCACTTCGGAGATTCTCGAACTTTGCGGCCAAAACAAAAAGGCGCTCAATACATCCGATCGGGATTTTTTTTCATTCCGTCCCAACGAAGAACTTCCCGATCACCGGACCATTCTCACGAAAAAAATGGCTCTCATCCTTGACCGGACGGCAACCCTCACGGAAGCGCTGCGCGCTACTGTCCAAGCTGGCATCGGAATTGGATCGCAAAGCAGCTTAAGCGAATTGAAATTGCTGCCCTATTGCGACGGAGACGGAGAGTTGCATTCGTGCATCTCCTACCACTCCTTTCCGATCCTTTCGGCCCGCCCTCAAAGCAAGCTGCAAGAGTTGGCCACCCAAGTGAAAACAGACCCGAAAATCAGGAAGACCGTGATCCGGGACCAGGAAGGGAAATCCCTTGGAGTCTGTCTCTTCGGAGACGAGGAGGCAGTGAATGTCCATACAAGGCAAAAATTCATTTCGCTTTGGACCGCGGAATTAGGGCTTGGCCTCACGGACGAAAGAAAAGCGGAGAATCTTGGAGGAGAAAGCTGATGAGAAGGCTTTTGCCTCAAATGTTAAAGGCTGGGTCCTAAGACCCAGCTAATCTCCAAATGTCAATATTTTGAAGTCTGCAGCAGCACTAATTTGGCCGCTTCAAGCCTCAAAGATGGATTCGGAGCATCAAGAAGCTCAATCAAAGCATCCAGAGCTTTTTTCTCTGCTGCTTTTTGGGTTTCACTTTTTGACGATTCCTGTTCCAAAGACTCGATTTTTTTGGCTTGTTGCGCCATTGTTTCCCGAGCCTTTTTCCAGTTTATTTCTTGATCAGACTGACCAAGTTTTTTCTCAGGGACGAACTGAGAGCTCTCTTTCGATGAGCCTACGTCATTTTTTTGAGTCATAAAACTCTCTGTTAAAATTAATATCGGAACTCATCATTTTGAAGAATTCCGACAACTCGTTTCTATCACAAAACGAATTATTCTCAAAGAGCTATGACTGGCTGCTATCGTGACTAAAGATAGCTTCTGGTACATCAACCTAAAAAGAAGAAAAAATAACAGGATATTAGGATGGACAGGATAAAAAATAAAAAAGAATTATCGAATTCAGATATTTCTAAAGATATTATTGATGTCTGTTTTGAAGTAATTTGGAAGTCCTTATTGCCAGAACATCAAGCCCAATTGATAAATTATAAGCTTCAGAGATGTCTGTTGAGTTGTTAGTGAATTTTGGCGATCCCTGATTGGAATATAAACGGATGCATCACCCGGACAAATTTATGGGGGCGGGTGCATCTGATAACGACTCCTTCCCTTCTTTATTGCCCCAACAACCTCCGAATTTTTCATCCTGCCATCCTAATATCCTGTTATTTTTCTAAAATTTGAAAGTGATTTGGAAGAGCTAGCTGGCCTCAAAGATGCATCATCTTTGGGGAAAGTCAGCGTAGCAGCCCGACTGTCTAGTTTTATCATTTTTCTTGAGATTGTTCCTTCCTCGAGTTCGCTAATCGTTTTGTTCGAAGTCTTGGAGGATGATCTCTTTCATCTGCTCGGGGGGGTGCGCATCGCAATCGAGCCAGCGAAAAAGGGGCTCTTTCCGAAACCAGGTGAATTGCCGCTTGGCATAATGGCGCGACGCTTTTTTGAACTTCGCAATGAAATCCTGCAAATCTTTCTCCGTCTGGGGACTGTCCAAATACTCGAGCGCCTGTCGGTAGCCGATCGCCTGGGCGGCCGACAAGTTGTCCCTCAAGCCTTTCTTTTCCAGATCGCGCACTTCTTGGAGAATGCCTCTTCGGATCATCTCATCGCAGCGGATCTCTATCCTCGAATAGAGGCGCTCCCTGGCAAAATAGATGAACCAGCAGCGGAAGTCCC
>CAYTXY010000045.1:0-11251 GCA_964441355.1 uncultured bacterium | reverse complement strand
TCGATCCGCGACGTCCTCTTCTTCCCGCTCATGAAGCCGGAAGATCATCTCTAAACTCGGCGGGCGATCCGGTTGAGCATGAAACTCACGATCTGCACCGCGGGGCGGAGAAAATGCAAGTTGCCTACAATCGAATCCACTTTCTCGGAGATTGTGCTAATGGCTCCTTCGACAAAGTCCACTCCTTTGCAAAAGTTGGTTTCTGTTAACGGTTTGCACATATTCGTTATTAGGCATTCTTCATAGGTGCTATACTTCCAACCAAGAGGAGGGTGGGTCGGATCGACAAGAGCTTTTTCTCGCTTTATAGGATCGACTTCCCAGCCAAAAGGTGGATTGGCCAGATCGACAAGGGCCTTCTCTGGCCACTCTTTGTCGCACACTCTAAGGGCTTTGATAAAGGTGGCACTGTCAGCATCCAGGATGCATCTGTGTTGCAATTCCCGTTCGGGACAGACTTGGCTAATTCCCATTTTGGCTAGCCAGAGTCCTATCCGAGCAGCCGCAGCTGCGAGCACAACTCTCGTAGCGATCGACGACGCTCTCTCCAGCAATTGTTGGGCAGGTTGAAGAGCCCCCCCTACGGGATTCCATTGGTTATCCAATACGGGAAAATGCATAAAAACATCCTTTTTTAAAATAAATTCTAATATTAATGCTGAAAATTATACCAAATCAACAATTAAATATCAATCATAAAAACTTTTTAAAAATTCATAACTTGAATTATAAATGCGGGAGAATTATAATACTTCATATGACCAGAATCAACACCTCTTATCCCGATCGGTTCTATGATCCGATGGCCAACGAGTCAAAAAATGAAATCCCCTTTTCATTGGCTGCAACCGCCGCCTCAGCGGGACTGCTCTATCTTCATGAACACGGCCACGCCTGGGCCGCGGATCTTCTCTATAAAAATGCGAATCCCCAAATTACCTACACTTTGAACGGCTCTTTGCTCGGAGGCAACTGTACCTATAATCCCGCTCAGTTGAGCGAGCTTGGTGAAAAACTAGGGTCCTCGAATGCCAAAGCCGCCGTTGCTTCCGCGGGCCCGCTCGTAGAGATCATTGCCATGCTCGCCATAACTTTGCTTTCCCGCTCAGATAAACGGACGGCAGAGATCTTAGTTTTTAAAGCCGCGGCCCTATCCCTCTATGCGCTCAGCGGGCTCTTTTCGCAAGGCTGCTTCCCTGGCCATGATTTTTGCATGATTCGCAGTAGCGCAGGCGATCTCGCCTATGGCCTCCTTACCGTCGCATGCCTTGCCACGACCGCAATCATTACACGCAACGCCCTACAACAACCAAAAAAGCCGGTCGTGCAAAGGGAGAAATATACCTACTATCCACCAACGAGACGAGCCGCTCCGATCGCCTATTATCCGTTCCAATCTAGGGGTTAAAACCAACGCATGAGCGCAATCAACACCACTTATTATTCGCAATTATTGAGTCCGGCCGCTGAGTTTGCAATCGGCGCACTTGCATCTATCCCAGTCTCGTGGGCTTTCACTGTTCTCCACGAAAACGCCCATGTTTTTATGGCCAATCGCCTCTTTAAAAATGCAAAACCCATCACTACCTACGGTTCTCTTACCCGGCTTGGCTTAGACGCAACCACGCAGTATAGTATCGACTCTGGTCCGAGTCGGTTAGGGAAATGGTTAGGTTCATCGTATTCGCACGCATGCATTGACGCCGCAGGTCCTCTTGGCGAGATCATTTCTATTTTAGCCATTACGATACTGACTCGGTTAGACAAACATGCGGCGCGGCTAATGCTCGCGAATTCTCTGAGCCTTGTTTACTATTCTCTCACCCCTTTGATAGCAGCCGGAAAAAAGCATGGCGTTTCCATCATTTCGACACATGGAAATGATTTTTACGATCTCATGGTGCATGGAGGAAAGGCCGCCTATGGCTTGCTTGCCCTCGCTTCCTTGTCCACGGCTGGATTAGTCTTTGGCAATGCTTTTGGCTTTAACCAAATGCTACCGAACCAAGCCAGCAACTCAACAAGCGACCTCTCTTGCCTCGCCTAAATCAAAGAAGCCTGGCAGCCCCGAAAGCTCTTAATTCCATTCAAATTGGGGATTAATTTGCATATTATGAATAGAAAAAAAAGAAAATATCAGTTATAATGCCAGCCATATGCACGCAATAAACAATACGTATACAAATTGGCAACTTATAGAAACTGTAATCCCTATATTCGCAGGGGCGATCCCCGCCGTTTGGTTAACTACTAGGCTCCATGAAAACGGCCATGCTTTTATGGCCAATCGCCTCTACAACAATGCAAATCCCATAATCTATTACCCGCCATTTTTTCCTTCAACGGGGCTGGAGGACTGACAGCCTTTACAGCTTCTGAGCCAAATGCGCTTGGGCAATGGTTGGGTCCATCGTATTCACAAGCATTATATAGCGCCGCAGGTCCGCTTGTAGAGATTATTTCTAGGGTGGCCCTCACGATACTGACTGGCTCAAACACACATGCGGCGCAGCTCATGCTCATACCCGCCACTAACCTTGCTATATACTCTATCACCGCTTTGGGGGCAGTCGGGAATGAGAATGATGTTTATACTGCTTTGAGATATGTGGGAAATGATTATTATAATGTTTTGGTAGAGGGAGGAAGGCTCGCCTATGGCTTGCTTACGGCCTGCACCATTGCCTCGACTGCGATCATCTGGCGAGATGCTTATGTTAGTTTGGTAGATATAATAGGCACAAACTCAACCAGCGACGCCTCTGGCCTGTGTAAAATCAAATAGGATTGTCTTCCCACAAACCGGTTTCAGATTTCTTCAGCCCCGAGTAAAGAGTCATTTTCAGAGCGATGCCCGGGGAAACCTCATCCAGGGAGCAAAACATCTCGCAGCTTTAAAAAAAAATTATGTTGATTAATTTTTTTAAGAGCGTCTAAAGTACCTCCTTTCTCAACTACCCGCAAACCATTTATGGACGCTTTTCCTAAACCTCGAACCAAGTTTTCAAATTATATGGGCCTCTTTTTCATCCTTATTTCCTTGCCTTTATTTTTTTTTGGAGAAGGCCTGCCGCTGTTCTATTGGCAAGAAGATCCCATTGAGAATTTTGGCGATGTTCTTTCCCGCGTCCTTGTGGAGCGGATCGTAGAAACCCCTCTGAAATGCTATGTCAAAAGAGGCAAATGGCATGAAAAGAAGCTTCTTGCCTGCGGGTCTATCCTCTCTTTCGCAGCGGACCATGATGTCATTTGGGGATCGGGGGTCCATGGAAAAGTGATCGATAAAAAGCATTACAAATTCACTCAGCTCGATATACGGGCTGTGCGCGGTCCGATCACCCGCGCATTTCTCATGTGCACTTTTCAAATCGATTGCCCTGAGGTCTATGGAGATCCGGCCTTATTATTTCCCTATTGTTTCCCCGAATTCAAAAAACAAGAAAATCCATCGATTCCCTATTTGATCGTTCCTCACTACACCGACATAGAACTTTTTCCGAAAAGCAAGTACGAAAACGTGGTCTATACCTCTGAACCATGGCAAGAAATCGTGCAAAAAATCTTAAATAGCAAGCTCGTCATTTCTAGCTCTTTGCATCCCATTATCATTGCTGAAAGCTACGGCATCCCAGCAAAAGCTCTTAGACTCACAGATAACAGACATAACCCCCTCTTGAAATTTATAGACTATTATTTGGGCACGAATCGCCATCATTTTCAATTCGCTACCAGTATTGAAGAAGCGTTAAGGATGGGAGGCGAACCTGGCTTCCAATGCGATTTGCAAAGGCTCTACGATTCTTTTCCTATCGAATTTTGGCCAGGGAGAAAATTAAAACCGCTTAACTTTGAGGAAATAAAATGAAATTATTATGTACTTTATTCTCTTTCATTTGGGTATGGGATTCCAACTCTGCGAACGCGCTGTTGGACGATTATGATTATAAGTTTACGCCAGGTGTCGAAGCGATCGAAGAGCCGGCCTTAATGGATCTAGGACCCGACCTGGAAGAGATGGCGCAGGATTTCGTTTTGGAAACCAGGAGAATTTTCATCCCGGGCTTTCCTGATGCCTTCAATCCTTCGATTCTCCGATGGGAGGGGCGTCTCCTGATGTGTTTTCGCACTTACGATGCGAAAACGCGCGTAACGAATAAAATCGGAATCGTCTATTTGAACGAACAATTCGAGCCTGTGGGAGATCCTACATTCGTTAAATTCCTACAGCCCGATCCCTATTGCGGCTTCAAAAGGCAAGATCCCCGCTTGGTAGCGATCAATGGACGTTTGCATATCGTCTATAATAATTCCTTCAATGGAGAAGTGCGCCGGATGCTGATCGGCGTCATAGAAAAGGAGGGAGGAGAGTTTGTTGTTCCCTCTTCAGAATGCCTGCTTCGATTCGAGGGGGAGCGGGCAGCCAGGTCTGAAAAAAACTGGGTTCCCTTCGATTATAACGGCGACCTCCATCTGGCTTACAGCATCGTCCCTCATAAAATCTTATTGCCGCTAGGGAGTAGCGACTGCGCAACGGTTTCTACGACTCTACCGCCAGTGAAATGGAATTGGGGCGTGCTGAGAGGCGGCACCCCGGCTCTTTTGGATGGAGAGGAATACCTAGCGTTTTTCCATTCCGTCAAAACCATGGCGACTGTCCATTCGAAAGGGGTCAACATGCCTCACTATTTTATGGGAGCGTATACATTTTCAGCACAGCCTCCTTTTCATATCACCCGGATCAGTCGGGAACCGATCGTGGGCCAATCATTCTATAAAGGCCCTGCCTATAAAACGTATAGGCCTGTGCGAGTAGTATTTCCTGGAGGGTATGTCGCCGATGAAAAATTCGTTTGGATTCTTTATGGCAGGCAAGACCATGAGATCTGGGTGGCAAAAATCGATAAAAAAGCCCTGATGGACAGCCTTGTTCCTTTATGAAATCGGCCGTTTTCCTATTTCTTTTTGCAACACGTCTTCTCTTTGCCGATTTGGATTTGGAAACCCTCATCCAAGATTTCGTGCTCGAGACGAGACGAATCGAAATCCCGGGGTTTCGCTACGCTTTCAACCCGTCGATCATCCGATGGAAAGACTATATCTTGATGACCTTCAGGGCGATCCCCAATCCCAAGTATTCTTACTCTTGCGTAGTGGGAGTGCAGATTCTGGATCAGGACTTTCATCCCATCGGTGAGCCTCAAATCCTTGAGACAAGGGAAAAAAATTCTTTAGTCCCTCCGAGAGGAGAAGATGCTCGTTTGATCTATGTTGGCGATACTCTTTACTTGATTTATAGCGACAACCTCAATCAGGAAATTTCCAAGGATTTTCGGATGGTCATCGCAGAACTGGTTTACGAGAACGGACTCTTCTCGATCCGCAGTCCCGAGCAGCTCATCGAATATGAAGGCAGGAGGAGCAATTTGCGGGAAAAAAACTGGGTTCCCTTTGAATATGCAAACAGTCTGTGCCTAGCCTATAGCATTTCCCCTCATCTCATTTTCAAGCCCATTTTGGGAACCGGCGTCTGCACGACCATTGCCCGTTCATCGACTCCGATGCCTTGGAATTGGGGCGTCATCCGCGGAGGGACGCCTGCTGTTTTGATCGAGACAGGAGAGTATCTTGCCTTTTTCCATTCCGTGAAAAAAATGGCGACCGCGAATTCGAACGGAGTCCTGATGAATCATTATTTCATCGGGGCCTATACTTTTGCGTCCCAGCCTCCTTTTACGCTTCTCCGTAAAAGCCCGGAGCCCATCGTTGGCCCTGGATTTTATTCAGGGATCGCCTACAAACCCTATTGGAGTTTTACCCAATGCGTATTTCCTGCTGGACAGGTCTTAGATGGTGACTCGATATGGATCTCCTACGGCCGGCAAGACCACGAGATCTGGGTGGCAAAGCTGGATAAGAAAAAGCTCTTGGACAGCTTGATTCCTGCTGTCGATTAAGTATGTCCAGAACCCAATTCATCCACGACGAAATCGGAGCCGTGCGAGGTGAGAAGGATCGTCGTGTCATCGACCTTCGTGATGAAATTGGCCTTGGCGAGGAGCTTGATGATATTTTTTACGGCCGATTCCTTTTGCCCAAGACGGGCGGCAATCCCGCGGTAATCGATGGCTTTGTAGGGATCGCCGTTTTGATGGGCGAGCTTATAGAGTTGGATCAAAAATTTTTCGTCGGGAGTGCGTCCTTTTTGGCTCATCGCTTTTTCAACCTAGCCCCCTGGGGCGTGTCTTCGATGAGATAGCCGCGGGCATGGATGGCGTCCCGCATCTCGTCGCTTAAGGCGAAATCTTTTTGTCTCCTCGCCTCTTCCCTCCGAGCGAGCATGTCGCGAAGATCCTGCGGCTCCTCTTCTTTATCGCCGAGAGGCAGAACTGCGAAAACCTCATTCCACTTCTCGAATTGAGCCAATGCTTGCGCAGCGTCTTCCCGCCCGATCTTTTGGTCATCCGCAAGGGCGTTCAGCTCCCGGACTAGATCGAAAAGGGCGGCAAGGGCGGGAGAAATATTGAGGTCGTCCGCTAATGCGGCCTTGAAGCGGGCATCGGCCCTTTCAAGGGGGGCTGCAAGAGCGCCGCTTTTCTTCCCACCCTCGATCGAGCGGAGACGTAAAATCAGATCCTCGAACCGCTGCAAGCTCGCTCGGGCGGCGTCGAGGCCGGCAAAGGTAAAGTTGAGCTGAGTCCGGTAATGGGTGGAAAGGAGAAGGTACCGCACTTCAGGACCGGTATATCCCTTCTTGAGAAGATCGCGCAAGGTGTAGAAATTGCCGAGGCTTTTCGACATCTTCTTATGGTCGACAAGAAGATGTTCGACATGGACCCAATGGCGGACGAAATGGTGGCCCGTGCATCCTTCCGATTGGGCGATCTCATTTTCATGGTGGGGAAACATGTTGTCGACGCCCCCGCAGTGGATATCGATGGTCTCGCCCAAAAGTTTCATGGACATGGCGGAGCATTCGATGTGCCACCCGGGACGCCCCCGCCCGAAGGGGCTTTCCCAAAAGATCTGCCCGTCGCGCGACGGATCGTAGGCTTTCCAAAGGACAAAATCGGCGATATGTTCCTTGTCGTACTCGTCCGATTCGTTCTCGCCGCTGGCATTGACCTTGAGATCGTCAAGGGAGAGGTGCGAAAGGCGGCCGTAGGTGGAAAACTGTCCGATCTTATAATAGACGCTGCCGCTCCCGCTTGTGTAAGCGTATCCTTTTTTGATGAGGATTTCGATGAGGCGGATCATCTCGAGGATATAGTCGGTCGCAGCCGGATAATGTTCTACCCTTTCGATGCCCAGTTTCTTTAGGTCCTCGAAAAAGGCGATGCGGAACGGTTCGGTAAAGGCTTTCAGAGGAATGTTTTTCTGGATGGCCCCCCGGATCGTCTTGTCGTCGATGTCGGTGATGTTCATCGCCTGATCGACCTGAAATCCAAAGAATTTGAGCGAGCGGCGGAGCAGATCCTCGAAGACATAGGTCCTGAAATTCCCGATATGGGCAAAGTCGTAGATCGTCGGTCCGCAGGTGTACATCCGGATCTTGCCGTCTTTCGAGGCGATTATGTCTTTTTGCCGGGTCTCGGTATTGAATAGATTAAGCCGCGTTGCCATTTGCCTTATTATTGTTGTTGAGTTGTTTTTGCAAACTCCGGTAATCGGTCTTCCCCGTTCCCATGAGCGGGATCTCATCGACCTTTTTCACCGACGATATTTTCACTAAGCGGCTGAATCCTTGGGAGGATAAAATCTCATTCGCTTCCTCTCTGGAAATGGAGGCGGTGGAGAACAGGACGAGTTGGGGCTGCCCTTCTTTTCTTTCATCGGCGATGACGGCGAGGGATGGAGTATCTGCAGAAATTTTGCCTTGTTCGATGAAGGCTTTGACAAGGACCTCCTCGACCCCTCCCAAGCTGATCATCTCGCCCCCGACTTTGGTGAAACGCTTGATCCGCCCGGAGATGAGGAGATTTCCCTCATCGTCTAGCTTGCCGATGTCGCCGGTCCGATACCAACGGAGGCCGCCGATTTCGATGAAGGGGTCTCTCGGGTTTCCCAAATAACCGTGGAAGACGTTGGAGCCCCGGACGCAGATCTCCCCTTCTTCCCCTTTCGGCAATGGTTCTTGGGTTTCCAGATGGATCGTGCACACTTCAACATCCGGCAGCGGCTGTCCGACACCGACCGCCGGAAGATTCGGGCGGGTGAGCGTCAACACGGGAGCGCATTCGGTGATCCCGTACCCTTCAATGAGGCGCGCTCTCGTCCCTAATTTTTCCACCCTTTCATAGAGCTCGGGCGGAGCTTTTTCGGCGCCGGAAATAAACCAGCGGACGGTTTTGAGCTGCTCTACCTTGGCCGAATTGAGGAGCCCTTTGAGGAAGCTAGGCGGACTGCAAAAGAGGCTGATTTTCCATCTCTCGACCCCTTCGGCTAGGGCAAAACCGTCGGTCGGGTCGGGGTAGAATGCGACTTTCATACCGATAAAGAGGGGAAATAAACCGACGACCGAAAACCCGAAAGAATGGAACGGCGGAAGGATTCCATAAAGGACGTCTTCATGGGTCACTTTAAGGCATTGGAGAGCGGACCGCTGGTTCGAAATGATATTCTTATGCGTTAGAGGAACCCCTTTCGGTTTGGCCTCGGTGCCGCTCGTATAAAGGATCACGGCCGCCTGATTCTCGCCGATTTTGTCGAGATGGAGCGCTCTCAAAATACCCTGAACCGAAAGCATGGAGATCAGGCTTCCCCGAAGCTTAACGCTCAAGCGAAGCTCTTCCTTGATGTCTTCGAGAAGCTCAATTTTGTCGATCAAGGAGCCTAAATCGACATTGGTAAGCCGGTCTAGGAACCGCCAGGAGCTGATCACGGTTTTAGCGCCTGTCTCCTTCACCATCTCTTCGAGATAGCGGGGGCCGAGCGTCCAATTCAGCATGACCGGAACCTTCCCCGCAAACTGCAAAGCGAGAATCACGAGATAGACGCCGGCAGAGGCGGGCAGGAGCACTGCGACATGCTGTCCCGGCAGCTTCTGAAAATGCAAACTCAAGACAATCGCTGCCCGCTTCATCTTCTTATAGCTTAAGATGCCGACCAAATCGTCTCCGCAAGCGGCGAAATTCTTCATCCGTTCGCAAGATTTCAAAAAGACTTCCGGAAAAATTTTTCCCAAGGGCGCTTCGGGGTCGGGCCGCCCTGTCTCTTTGGGCCAATGAAAAACACCCTTCTCTCTAGATCCTCCGGAAGACCGGGAGCCCTCGGCGATCTCCAAGACGCTCTGCACGGTTTCGAGATCTTCGGGATGAAGTTCTGGGACGTCGTAATTTTTCGAGATGAAGACGATGAGTTCGGCGGTGTTCAAAGAATCTAGGCCTAAATCGGTGGCGAGGTTCATTTCAGGTTTGATCTCGATGCCCGGGTTGTTCACGATGCGGCGGATTTCCGCATAGACTTTCCCGCTCAGTTCATCCGAAATTTCGATTTCTTGCCCCTCTTTCTTCTTTTTTGGCTGATATGCTTTGGGGATCTCTTTTTTCCACCTGCTATAAGAAACGAGATTCAATGGCTCTGTATCGACGATTTTGCCTTTCGCGTCGGGGTAGCGGTTGTACCAATTCTCAAGATAGCGGTTAAAGTCGAGTTTTGCGGCCTCTTTGGGAATGTCGGAGATGTTGGGCGCGATCTCGATCTCCACCTGGCGCCTGGGGGCGAAAAAAATGGCGTTCTTGAAAATCGTCTTGATTCCATGCCAAATCACTTCAGGCAGATGCGGAGACTTTCCCAAAAGGGCGCGGGAAAAGCTGCTCCCCCAAAGGCCTGTCGTCCGCACCAGGACGATATGGGCCTCAGGGCATCCCTGGACAAGGCCATGGGCTCCAGATGCCGCTCCGATGACCTCCCGCCCTGAATTCTTAAGCTTTCCGGCTGGGTAGACGATATAATTTTCCCCTTTTTTCAATCCCTCGCCGATCTTCTGAAGGGCGTCATTCGCTTTTTTCACTTTGAGCTGATTGATCCCGGTCTCGAAATTCGGGATAGAGACGGCCCCGACCAGCTTCATAAAGGGTTTTAGGAAGGGAAGGCGGTAAACATATTCGATGACGACAGGCCGCATCCTATATTTGGGCCAAAGGAAGAGGAAGAGAAAAAGGGGATCCATATGGGCCGGATGATTCGGCAGGAATAGGATCCCTTTTCGGTTGCCTGCCCTGTCAAGCTGATCCAACCCCTTGACCCGGATTTGGTACCGAAGGGCAAGGAGGATACGGCAACATTTCGCGACGCAATTCCAAAAAAAAGTGGGCATGGCTCATTTTTACACCTAATAATGGATTTTCCTCCACCTTTTTCTTTTGGGGATGGATATCCTTAAGTGCCTTATAACGAATGCTTTAGTAATTAATTAGTAAAGATTTATCTTGAATTAATAATTAAAAAATGCTATTATTAATACAAAGGCTAATTATGGATGCACTTACAGGAATTAGAAATTTTGTAGCGAATGAATATAACAGGAAGCTCCGGTTAGGCGACCTGGAGGGGAGAGCTGTAGAAAAGCTCCCTGCATCTCAACCGGAATCTGAGACGATCCGCGAAGTTGCCTCTAGCAAATTAAATGCCCAACCTATAGTTTAAAAATATCTCTTAACCTAGGAGAGAATGATGGAAAACAGAATCCACGGCGATGTATCAATCCGCGTCGACCCATCGAGGGAGTGTGTTTATGGCGCCGAATCGATCCAAGCGAAAACGCCCAATACTTTTGGAGATGCATTCACCGTGCTCACAGGAACGACGCTGAGGTTCAAGCCTCGAGACCTTGGCCTGAAGAACTACTCGATGACCCCTCCCAAATCTGATAAAACCGTCAGGGAGAAAACCCAGCATCTCGGGAACAGCACCCTTCTCAAACCGCAAGGGCCCCAAGCGCCAAATCTCGGCCACCACCGTTAAAATAAAAAACCCGAATCTTTCGATTCGGGTTTTTTTATCCCAAAAAAACTTTAGGACTTTCGAAATTAGCGGTTGTAGAACCCGCCGCTCCGATCGCCGCGATCGCCGCCGCCGCGATATTCGCGACGCTCGCCACGATCACCACCACCCCATCCTCCACCACCTTCGCGGCGCGGACGGAATTCACCTGCTGGACGCTCGCGGCGCTCGCCCATTGGACGATCGCGCTGCTCTGTGCGCGCCCAGTCGATGACTAAAGCTTTTCCTTG
The DNA here is from genome assembly GCA_964441355.1 of uncultured bacterium. Classification (GTDB taxonomy): domain Bacteria; phylum Chlamydiota; class Chlamydiia; order Chlamydiales; family SM23-39; genus CAIPFQ01. The sequence continues at coordinate 20 of CAYTXY010000045.1, read as the reverse complement.
AAAAGGCTGGCCGTTGAGAG
>CAYTXY010000044.1:0-11281 GCA_964441355.1 uncultured bacterium | reverse complement strand
CCCATTCGCAGACCATGCTACGGGCGATTTTGGTCGCTTGCATGATGTCGTGCTGCGCCCCGGAGGACATGTCTTTGACGAAAATTTCTTCCGCCGCACGGCCGCCGAGCAATACGACCAGCTGGTCGAGAACCTCTTTTTTCCAATAGCTCAGCCGGTTTTTCTTCGGCATGAAATGCGTTGCGCCAAGGGAAAAGCCCCGAGGGATGATCGTCACCTTATCCACAGGGTCGCTATGCTTTACGATCAGCCCGGCGATCGCATGGCCCGATTCATGGAACGCGGTCGTCCTCTTTTCATTTTCGTCCATTTCCAGACTGCGGCGCTCTTTGCCGTAGCGGACTTTGTCGCAAGATTCCTTCACTTCGGCAGACGTTACGGCAGAGCGGCCTTTCCGAGCAGCGAGAAGAGCTGCTTCGTTCAGCATATTTTCCAGGTCGGCGCCGGAAGCGCCGGGGGTGCTGCGTGCGATGTCCTGCAGTTCGACCGAAGGGTCGATTTTGATTTTTCGGGCATGGACTTTCAAAATCTCGTGGCGTCCCTTCACGTCGGGAAGGTCGAGCACCACGCGCCGATCGAATCGGCCGGGACGCAGGAGCGCGCGGTCGAGGATATCGGGCCGGTTGGTCGCGGCCATCAGGATCACCCCTTCTTTGGTATCGAAACCGTCCATCTCGACAAGAAGCTGGTTGAGGGTCTGCTCCCGTTCGTCATGGCCGCCGCCGATCCCGGCGCCTCTATGGCGGCCGACTGCATCGATCTCGTCCATGAAAATAATGCAGGGCGCGTTTTTCTTCGCTTGATCGAACATGTCGCGGATGCGGCTTGCGCCGACGCCGACGAACATCTCGACGAAATCGGATCCGGAAATCGAGAAGAAGGGGCGGTCAGCCTCCCCAGCCACCGCTTTGGCAATCAGCGTCTTGCCGGTTCCAGGCGGGCCTACAAGGAGAACCCCTTTCGGGATCCGTGCGCCGAGCGCGGTGAATTTCTGCGGATCTTTCAAAAAGTCTACGATTTCGGTCAGCTCTTCTTTTGCTTCATCGGCCCCAGCCACATCTTTGAAGGTCACTTTATTCGTCTCTTTCGTCATGAGCCGGGCGGGCGACTTTCCGAAATTCATCGCGGAAGAGCCGACCCCTTTCATTTGCCTTGAGAATATGAAATAGAGGAAAAGGATCACCAAGACGACGGGCAGAATCGTCAGGATGTAGCTGAAGTAATTGGGCGATGGTTCTTCGCTTTTGAACGTTTTTTCAAGAACCGTATTCCGTGGCTGGTCGGGGGCGCGGTAGACAAGGCCTTTATTGGCCTGGAAATTTTCCCATTCTTGCTTGGCCTGCGCGAACCAGTGGCCGAAGACTTCAGGATCTTGCTTTTCGAGAGCGCGGGTCGAAAGCTCTTGGTTGTTGAAAAACCAGATCACATTGGCGGTATTGGCCCTGGATTTGTCGAGAAGGGCCGTATTTTTATCGAGCTCGGTGGAAAGCCTTACAAATTGCTGCAGTTCATCCACATAGTTGCGGACAGCACGGAGCTGAGAGAGGCGGACTCCATCGTGTTCCCGTCCCAGTTCTCCGATGAGGGCAGCCAATTGATTCACGTCATTACGATAGGTCCGGATCTGTTGTTCCGCCGTTTGCTCGGCGGCAGCGGAAAGCTGGCTGTCGATCGTTTTGAGTTCTTGCTTGATCGATTCGCTGCCGATGCCGAGAGCCGGCGAGCGGAGGATTGAGACGAGGTCGCGGATCTCCCGCGCCGTAGCATCGAGGCTATCACCATCTCCTTTCTGTTGAGCCGCGTTCAAACTTTTTTGAACAAATGGGAGGGTAGTGACCGAACGGCTAGAGAGGCTCTTGATCACAACCGAACTATCCCGCTCCATGGTGTCGTAAAGAGCGCCGACGACCGTATATCCTGAGCGGGGCAGAGACTGGCCGCTCAAGTGAAGATAAAGGTCGGCCGCGTCTTTCACATTTTTCTGGAGGGCATCCAGGTCGGCGGAGATCTCCCCTGTTTCGGAACGGAGGCGATGGTTCTCGTCGAGCAGTTCGAGATAGCGGTAGCGATCGCTGCTCTCTTCAGGAACGGCTTCGCGGAAACGGCCGCTGAAGGTGACGAGATTTTCATTTTGCGCGATCTTTCGATTCTCTTCCGGAACGGTCAGGTTCAGGTTCGTTAAGTGCTCTGCCTGATGGCTGAATGAGACTTTTCCGGTGTTTCCTCCGGTGAATGTCGATATTCCAAAGAAAAGGAGAATTCCAGCCAGGATAAAGAGGAGGAATCCCCCCGGAAAGCCTTTTTTAGGATCTGGTCTCATCTTGGCCATAAACGCCTTGTTTTGTTTGATTTATATTAATGGCAGAGTCAATTACAGCACTTTTCTCTGTAAAAGTAAAGGGTCATCCCCTTCATGGGCTATCCAAACCCATAGCAAAAAAGAATTAATTTGTCCTGCCGCCCTCTTATGGAGTTGGCAGAGAGCGGCTTGAAATGACAAGTTTAAAAAAGGGGTCGATTTCAGGCAAATTTTTTCCTATTAAAAAGGCCAACATATCCTCCCTGAGGCCCCCAAGAAGGAGGGTTTGTGGAGAGGAAAAAAACATGGCCCCGGTCGACGAAAAGGCGAGGCGCGATGCGTTGACGGGCCAAGTTAGAAAAAAGAGCGTCGAGCGCCCCCTCGAGAAGGGTTCGGGAAAGCTTGACCTTTTCAGCCTCGCACCATTTTTGGATGAGATAGCGCGCTTCAACCCTTTCCAAATGTGCAAGTGACGCAAAAGAGCCCCAGGGTCCTCTTCGAAGGGAAACCCCCGCTGTTTTTTTCTCGAGGTAGGCCTTCAACTCGGCGGCGCGGCTGCCAAGAAGGAGCAAATTATCGGAAATTTCTTTGCCGAAGGCTTTTGCCAAAGCAGGGAGGATTTCCGTCCGCATCCGAGCCCGGAGATATCTACTGTCGGAATTGGTCGGATCGATCAAAGGGGTGAGATTTTTCAAAGAGAGGAATGCGAGGATCTCTTCTTTTTTCAAAGGTAAGAGGGGTCGCCATAGATCGATGCCATGAATCCGGCAGACAGGTTCCATACTCCCGCCAAGAAAAGGGAGATGGGCCCCTTCCAAAACTCTCTTCAGAGCCGTCTCGGCCGCATCGCCGGCATGATGGGCCAAAAGGAGGGCCTGAAAAGGGATCTTTTCGAAAAGGGTCCGGAAAAAGGCGAAGCGGGCCTCGCGCGATGCCGCTTCTTTGTTCGTTCCTTCTGGAAGATTTAAGCGGATGGAGTGAAAAGGGAGTCCTAGGCTCTTCGCTTCTTTTTCCAGTTCTAGAGCCTCTTGTCCACTCTCGCTTCGCCAGGCATGGTCGACATGTGCAAGGTGCAAGCGGGGGCAGCCAGCCTCCAGTAGCGCGTAAAGAAGAGCTTTCGAATCGGGTCCGCCCGAATAGCCGAGTAAAAGCGGGCGATGGCCATCCCAATGCTTCGCTAAAAATTTTCCCACACTCAACATGGGAGCAATTATATGTTTTTATCGGGTAATCTAAAAGCGATGATTCCCATTCTTTGGCGCTATTTGCTGCAAGGCTATCTGAAAGTCTTTCTTTTGAGCGTCTGCACCTTCGTGTCCGTCCTCATCATCTCTCGCTTCAAAGAGATCGCCCGTTTCGCAGCCCTCTCTGGCGACCTTACCAAAACGGGCCTCTTCATGCTCTACCAGATCCCCTTCATCCTTCCTTTGGCCATCCCCATTTCGGCTCTCGTCTCGGCCTTTCTCTTGTTCCAGCGGCTCAGTCGAAGCTGCGAGCTGGTCGCTTTCCGTGCCTCGGGATTGAGTTTCCGCTTGCTTCTTTGCCCCATCCTCATCGCCGCTTTCTTCCTCGGCTGTTTCAATTTTTCCTTTTGCGCCGACATCTCACCTTTTTGCTGGCGGGAGACGAAAGCTCTCCTTTACCGCGAGACGTCCGCCAACCCGCTGCTCCTCATGCAGCGGCAAAACCTAATCAAGATCAAGCATGCCTATCTCAAAATGGATGTGAAGGAGGATGGGAAGGAAGCCGGCGATTTCATCCTCATCGCTCACAATGCGAGTAGCTCGCGGCTCAATTTCATCTCCGCGCGCAATCTTGTGATCCAAAACTCCAAACTGCTCGGCTACGACTTTGCGATTCTCTCCCATCTTCAAACGGACGCCGCGGATCACTTCGATCCCCTCATCATCGAAAACCAAGCGGTAATGTCGACAGCGGCCCCCGTCCTCTCCGCCGCTCTGAAAAAGAACAGGCCTCGCCTCGAGGCAAACGCTTTGAGTCTACGCATGCTCCGATTCAGGGCAGAGGGGCCCGGAAAACACGCCCTCGGAGCAAACTCTGAAATCATGCGCCGCATTTCTCTTGGCATGGCCGTTTTCACTTTCACGCTTCTCGGATGCGCATTCGGCATGCAAGCAGGCCGGACCGTTTCCAAAAAGTGGCTCTTCATCGCCCTCCTTCTTGCGCTATTGGTCCTTTTGAGCTACTTGGGGCTAAAGGAGATCAGAGCCTCTCCCAACCTCGCTTTCTCTCTCGCATTTTTGCCCCATCTTTTGATCGCAATTTCCTCCGCATTCAGGATCCTTTGGATCTCTAGGGGGAAAGGGTGAAAGTTTGGCAGCGCTATCTCTTTGGCCGTCTAGTTGCCACCTTCCTTTTTTTTCTCTTCCTACTCTTGGCGCTCTACATGGCGATCGATTTTTCCATGCACGGGGCGAAATTCCTTTCCAAAGAGACTACATCTTGGCTCGACATCGGCGTCAACTATCTCAGGCATTTCGCGAAGTTCACTAGCTTTTTCTTCTCCCTTTCCTTTCTTCTTTCGATGCTAAGGGTCCTTCTCGACCTCAATGCGCACCGAGAGCTCGTCGCCCTGCAAACAGCGGGCCTTTCCTCTCAAAAGCTCCTCTCCCCTTTCTTTATCTTGGCCGCTCTTTTGGCCGCCCTTTCCTATGCCAACGCCGAATGGGTTTCCCCCGCTGCGAGAAAAAATGCCGACGACTTTTACAAAGCCCATTCCACAAATAAGACAAGAAATGAAAAAGTGTTTTCCCTTGTTTTGCAAGATGGATCGGAGCTGGTCTACCAGCGCTATGACCCGGAAAAAAAGGAGCTTTTCGATGTTTTCTGGATCCGCTCTTTCGATGAGATTTGGCACATGAAAATGCTTCTCGTCGAAAAGCACCCAATCGTTGGGCGGTTCGCGGACCAGTTTGTCAGAGGAGCCGGCGGCAAGCTGGAGAAAGGCGCTTCAACCGATTTTCGCCAATTTCCCGAACTCCAGATAGAAACGGGAGCGGCATGGCAAAGGAACGTTCCCTTTGAAAACCGGGCGCTCTCGTTCCTATGGAGGCAGGCAATCGGAACTTCCTCGGACAAGCAAAAAAGCGCCGCCCATCTCCATCACAAGCTCGCCGTCGCCCTCATCCCCTTCTTCCTGATTTTCATGCTCGCCCCCTTCGGCTTTAGCTTTTCAAGGAGCCGCTCAAATCTGATCTTCATCGCCGGCTCCCTTTTCGCCTATATCGCACTCACGACCCTAATGGATGCCATGCTGATTTTAGCGGAAAACCAAGCTACTCCCGCCATCCCTTCGATTTGGGCGCCGCTTGCCATCGTTTTTGCCATCTCTTTTTATTTTTATAAAAAGCTGTTATGATCTTAGCATGGCAAAAGCGAAACCTCGACCTTACGAAAAACTGACCGAACTCTCTACCCGGATCCACAATTACGGATCGGTCCTCTCGCTCCTCCATTGGGATCAAGAAACCTACATGCCGACGGGCGGAATCTCTGCCCGCAGCCGTCAAATCGCTGAAATGTCCCATCTGATCCATGAGGAAAAGACAAGCCGCGAGTTCAAAAGCTCCCTCGAACAATTGGTCCATCTATCCAACGGCAAACCCAAACGGAAAGGGCTAACTCACATCGAACAGGCCAATGTGCGCGAATGGAGGAAAGACTTCATCAAGGCGACGAAACTCCCAACGTCTTTCGTTAAGACCTTTTCCCAATTGACCTCTGAAGCGAGCCAAATTTGGGCCGCGGCCAAAAAAGGAAACGACTTCAAACTCTTTGCCCCGTTTCTCGAGAAGATCATTGCTAGAACTCGGCAAAAAGCCGATATCCTAGGTTTTTCCGAACACCCTTACGACGCTCTTCTTGAAGCCTACGAGCCTTGTATGACGACCTCTCGCGTCGGGGCTATCTTCGATGCCCTCCAAAAAGAGCTCAAACACCTCATTAAAAAAATCATGTCGGCGCATTCGACGGACGAGACATTCCTCCACGAGAAGGTAGAGGAAGAAAAACAGCTTGAGCTGGGACGGCTCGTCGTCTCAAAGCTTCCCATCGATCCCGCCTATTCGCGGCTCGACTTGTCGATGCACCCTTTTTCAATCGCCCTCCATCCCCATGACAGCCGCATCACCACCCGCATCCTTCCCAACGCATTCATGAGCAATATTTTTTCGGTCCTCCATGAAGCGGGCCATTCCCTTTATGAGATGGGATTGCCGATCCAACATTGGGGGACGCCCCTTGGCGAGCCAGTATCGCTTAGCATCCATGAAAGCCAATCGCGCTGGTGGGAGACCCTCATCGGCCGCAGCCTCCCTTTTTGCAAGTTTTTCTATCCCCTTCTTCAAAAGCGCCTGCCCTCATTAGCCAAGATTCCCTTGGATCGCTTTTACCGCGCCATCAATCAAGTGAAGCCATCGCTCATCCGCGTCGAAGCGGACGAGGTGACCTATTGCCTCCACGTCATCCTCCGCTTTGAGATCGAAAAGCTCTTGATTTCCGGAAAACTGTCCGTCTCCGACCTTCCCGATGCATGGAATGAGAAAATGAAAGAATTTTTCGGGATCGTCCCCAAAACTGACGCCCAGGGCTGTCTCCAGGATATCCATTGGTCGCTCGGAGACTTCGGCTACTTTCCCACCTATGCGCTCGGCAATCTTTTTTCAGCCCAATTTTGCTCCGCTTTCCATAAAGATCATCCCGATTGGGAAAAACGGGTGGAAGCGGGAGATTTCCCCTTCATCCGCGATTGGCTCAAAGAAAAAATCCACCGCTGGGGACGGATGTACGACTCCGATGCCCTGGTGAAACGAGCGACGGGCAAACCGCTCTCCGAAGCGGCCTACTGCTCCTATCTGAAGAAAAAATATGAGGACATCTACAAATTAAAGAATTAGAGAGAATGCCGCTCGTAATTGGAAATTTCAAATAAATAACAGGATATTAGGATGGCCAGGATAAGAAAAAAAAAAGCGGCAAACCCGCATGCCGCCTTGCGGCGAAAAAACCTATCCTGTCTATCCTGCCATCCTATTATTTTTTCCGATTTTTGAACTTTATCTTAGAACCTATCGCTTTGCAGAGAGGCGGTGCTGCCTTCGCAATTCGGCCTCTTCATAGCGCCTGACCTGATCCGGAGTTTCCGGAATGATGGGATTCACCGGAATGGGCTTATGGTTCTCGTCGATCGGGACAAAGGTAAAGTAGGCAGAGAGGATATGCTTTTGGGCCAGGGTGCGAAAATCTTCGGATAAGACCTTGACCCCGACTTCCATCGAAGTGCGCCAAGTCCGGTTGATCGAGGCTTTGCAGACGAGGATATCGCCATGGTGGGCCGGATTGAGAAACCGGACCGAATCGATCCCCAAAGTAACGCAAACCCTTCCCGTGTGGCGCTTTGCGACGATCGCCGCCAGGGCGTCGATGATCTGCATCACCCGGCCGCCAAATAGGGTCCCATGGGCGTTGAGGTCGTTGGGGAACACCTCGACGACCTGGTCAAGGACCATCGATGCGGAGACAGGCTTGCCTTTCTTATGATCCATTTCTTCCATCCCATAGCAGGAATGGAAGAAATGGTAAACTTTTGGTAATGGAGATTAACGCTTAGAGAATTGGAAGCGCTTACGGGCGCCTTTGCGGCCGTATTTCTTGCGCTCTCTCTTCCGTGGATCGCGAGTGAGGTAGCCGAGGTCCTTCAGTTCGCTCCGGATCTCTTCGCTTTCCTGAACGAGCGCCCTGCTGATGCCGAGACGGGTTGCGATGGCTTGCGCTTCCAAGCCTCCGCCTTTGACCCGGATGATCATGTCCACTTTCTCGGGATTTGAGAATTTTTGAAGGGGAGCCAAGATCGTGTCCCTTTGGAGTTGCAGTGGGAAATACTCTTGGAAGGTGCGGCCGTTGATATCGATGATTCCAGTCCCTTTTCGGAGGCGGACCGAAGATACCGCGGTTTTTCTGCGGCCGATGCCGATCGTCTCTTTCAACATGAGGGTAATCCTTTAAATATTAGCGGGGGTAGGGTTTTGGGCTTTCATTCTATGTTCGGGACCTGCGTAGATCCGGAGCTTCCGGACCTGCTGGCCGCCAAGACGGGTCTTAGGCATCATCCCTTTGATCGCGCGCTCGAGGATTTCCGTGGGTTTGCGCGCCATCAGGGTGTCGTAAGGAACTTCGCGCATCCCGCCGATGAAACCCGTGTAGCTGCGGTAAATCTTGCGGGCCCCTTTCATGCCAGTGACCGTGATTTTTTCCGCATTGATGATCACGACCCCGTCGCCGCAATCGACGTGGGGGGTATAATCGGGACGGTGCTTGCCTCGCAAAATTTTCGTCACCTCAGCCGCAAAACGGCCAAGCGTTTTGCCGGTGGCGTCGAGGACATGCCATTTTCGGCTGTCAATGGCTTCTTGCTTCGTGAGGAGTCGTGACTTCTGTTGCATACGTATCCAATGTAAATGAAATGAGGAGAATAGCGGAACCGCCCCTTTTTTGAAAGAGATTTTTCCAGCCCCGGGCAAACGCCGCTGCCCCGAACGATATTTTAAGAATTTCTTTTATCCTCAAGTCAGCCTGAAGAAAATTTTATAGTTAGCCCCTAACCCCAATTCGTCCTTGCCAAAAGGCCGATCAGTCAATTAAAATATCACCCTATGCCCGAACCGAAGACCTATTTCATCCGGACCTACGGCTGCCAAATGAATGAACTCGACACCGAGATCATGGCCGGCCAGCTGCAAAAACGGGATCTAACCCCTGCGCCCGATGAGGACGCTGCTGACATCCTGATCTTCAATACCTGCTCCATCCGCGACCTGGCTGAGCGCAAAGTCATGGGCAAGCTCGGGAAAATGGGCCGCGCCAAAAAGCGCCATAGCCTCATCGGCGTGACCGGCTGCATGGCGATGGCCAAAAAGGACTCCCTCTTCCGCAAGTTCCCCCACCTCGATTTCGTCCTGGGAACCAACAACATCACCGACCTAGGGTCTGTGATCGATGAAGCTCTTTACACAGGCCGGCAGGTCTTCAAGACCGAGGACAAATTCGAGGAGAACCTCGATTATTTGAGCGCCAAGAGAGACAATAAGGTCAAAGCTTCGGTCTCGATCATCCGCGGGTGCGACAAATTCTGCACCTACTGCGTCGTCCCCTACACGCGCGGCCAGGAGGTCTCCCGCCCGCCCGAGAGCATCGTGGAAGAGTGCCGCCGCCTCGTCGACCAAGGGTATAAAGAGATCACCCTGCTCGGGCAAAACGTCAACAGCTACGGCAAAGACCAGCCAGGATGGAACTGCCTGTTCCACGACCTTCTCGCACGCCTGGACAAAATCCCAGGCATGCAGCGCATCCGCTTCATGACCTCCCACCCTGTCGACATCACCCTCGAGCTGATGCAAGCGATCCGCGATCTTCCGTCCCTCTGCGAATTCGTCCATTTCCCGATTCAAGCCGGATCGAGCCGCATCTTGAAAAAGATGCACCGGATCTATACGAAAGAGCAGTATTTCGAAAAAGTGCAGCTCCTTCGCGAGACGGTGCCTGGCATCACCCTTGGCACCGATATCATCGTCGGCTTTCCCACTGAGACGGAAGAGGAGTTCCAGGAGACCTGCGAGGCGCTGAGGCAAATCCGCTATTCGCTCGCCTTCATCTTCGCCTACAGCCCGCGCAAAGGGACCCCGGCCATGCGCTGGAAAGATGACATCCCTGAGGCGGTGAAGCTGGACCGCTTGCAGCGCCTTCTCGATCTCCAAAACGAGATCAGCAACGTGGAGCGGCAGCAAATGCTTGGGAATTCCTATGAGGTCCTCGTCGAGCGGTTCAACCGCGACGGCCAGAAGCTGAAAGGGCGTACCCGCTGCTGGAAAAAAGTGATCTTCGATGGCGATGAAAGCCTGATCGGCACGCTACAGAAAGTAGTGGTGCATAGCTACAGCCACCAGACGCTGCTCGGCGAACTGGAAAAGCCAATGAATATCCTCTAAAAGCCGTAGCCGAAAGAGAGTCCGGGCCATAACTTCCAGTTGGGAAAGGGGGCGATCACATCGGCCTCAAAGAAAAACATGTTTCCCTTCCTGGTCTGCCATTCCAAACCAAACGATCCTTCCCCTGATCCAGAGATGCCGCCAAGGTTCACGGGTTCCTGCAAAAGCCCGAGCCCGGCCCCCATATAGACTCCCTTGCTTTTCGGGTGAAAAAGGTAAAGGCCTTTGCAGTGGAATGCGAAATTGGAAAAGCGGACGAAATAAGGAAGGGCGCTTGCGGAAAAGTCGAATCCATTGACCCCTTTTTGAGTCCTTATCCCAATGCCAACCATCGGATAACCAGCCATCATATGAACGCTCCCATAGGTGTAATAGGGAGGATTCGCCGCTGCATTGCATAGGCGGGCGATGAGGACAAAGAACGCAATGCATCTATTCATGTTTTTCTCCGGGCGTGTTATCATGACTCTGCATGTTAACTTTGATTTTTCTATTATTCACTATTTTTGCTGAAGGATCGCCGATGAAAACAGCTCCATGCGGATCTTGGAAATCCCCGATCACAGCCGAATCGATCGCATCAGGGGCGATCCAATTCTCGGAGGTTCATCTTTCTCAAGGGACAGTCTATTGGCTCGAAAGACGGCCTCTCGAAAAAGGGCGCACCGCCCTCATGTCTTGGAGCGAGTCGGCAGGCGAAAAAGAACTCCTTCCGAAAGAATACAACGTCCGCTCCCGAGTCCACGAATATGGAGGCGGAGCTCTTCTTGTTGCAAAAAACGCGATCTTCTTCGTCAACGACTCCGACCAGCAGGTCTACCGTTTTGAAAACGGCAACGTAGACAAGATCACATCAAAGCCTAATGCCCGATTTGCCGACGGGTGCGCGAGCGGCACGTCACTCTATTACGTCATGGAAGACCACGAGGAGGGTCGAACGGAGATCGGAAGAGCGTCGTGTTTGGAAAGAGTGTACGTC
>CAYTXY010000043.1:0-11402 GCA_964441355.1 uncultured bacterium | reverse complement strand
AACAATTTTGCTTTTTCCTTCTCGGAGATGGGGCGTTTAAAATAGGCGTCTAATAGTGCGTTTTCTTGCTTTGAATTAAAACAGTTGAAAATGATTGCCGTCGCCAAATCGAAAAAGGGGTCGTCCTGCGTCGCGTTGCCATAGTCGATGAGTGTAAAAGATGTTCCGGAAAAGAAGAGATTCGGGAGGGTGAGGTCGCCATGGCAGGGAGCCGTTTTCAGGCAAGGGGAGATTGCTTTTTCAATTGAAGAGAGCATTTCTTCGATTTTCAATGCAACGGTTTGGAAATGCGGTTTTTCTGTTTTCAGCCGCTGAATGCGAGACCGAATATAGGGAAGGAAAAACCCTTCATATTCCCCCTTAGGAAAGCTCGGGCCTTTATGCATTTTGAACAACGCTTCGCCTAAAGCCCTGTGGCGCCGGAGAGAGGAAAATTGACTTTCTTCCATCGGAGCTTGCTCGATGTAGGCCATTACAATCACCCCAAGCTTGGGATCGGCACTATAAACATGGGGTCCGTAGCCGGCATCGGAAGCGATCCTCTGACAACGGATCTCCCGAGCTCCTTTGATTGGATCTGCCATAAATCGAATGACGAATTTTTGATTGGGAGAGGTCGCCAAAAACTTTTGCGCAAATTTATCTTTGCCACCCTCAAGCGGCTTTGCAGTAATGGGTTCCCGCACGCCAGGGATTTTTCGAATCAGATTTACAACGGTTTCAGAATCTATCGTCTTTGGGACAGCAGAGCCTGGAGTTTGGAAATAGTCGGTAAAACGCCTGTATACGTTTTGAAACGTGATCATAATTCCTCATTTTTTTCGTCATATTTTACAACAATGGACCCCTTAAGTAAATAGATTTAAAAATTGATTAATTGTCGAAAAAATATTTTAATATTGATTTTATCTATCTTTTTTTTGTTATGGTATTTGGAAATATCGAGGGCTTATGTCAGGAATAAACGATCATCTATATGCAAAAAATTATTTTAACAGAGCTCAAGCCATAGACAAGATCGAAGCCAAAGGCGAGAGGGCCGACTTGCGTTTGAATACTCGAGTGAACGCCCTGTCTCCACAAGCCAAGCAATTGCCCGCTTGGGTCAAGCCGGCTGGATACGCAGCCCTTGCGATATCCGCGATCGCGGCGACGGCTTTCATCAGCTCTCAGACTGCCCCTCAAACCTCAACGCCGAACCCAAACCCCAACCCAGGGACAACTCCAACTTCAACCCCAAATCCCGAACCAAACCCCGCGCCGCTTGACCCTTCGACCCGTGAGATCTCAATAGACCCAAAATCAACGCCGGATCCTCATTCCAAATGGGACATCCTCATAAACCTAGGAGGAGATATCCACACTCTGGATGAAATTCCCTCTGACGATGATCGCGGGTGCTCTGTGACCTATACTCCCTATACTTCAGATGGTCGGTTGGAAGGGTCGTTATGGAGGTATGTGGTGTTTAGAAAGGGAATAAAAAAAGTGATAGAAAAAATGAAAGAGGATTATTCCAATTTCGACGGGAGACTCGAGGTGAAAATCGACTGTGATTCTGAATTCGCTAAATCAAAAACTGAAAGATTTCAGAAGGATCAGGAGTTTTTCGTAAATGCATCCAAATCAATTCGCTTGTAAATTCGATAGTTGGAATTTCTAAGTCACTTATAATAAAAATATTACAACGTGAGCAATAGAAGCTTGTTCTATAACTCATTTTTATGCTAAAATTTGAGTTATAGAAAGGGGTTGTCATGCTTTGGAATTGGGAATTATTGGGATGGCCTAAATTCACCTACGATCCGGGTCGCATTGCGGGCCTGGAGCAGCAGTTTCTTTTGGAGGTCGGCAGTGCCTCGGCTTTTATCAAAACGATAGAAGAGGCCGATTACAAGCGGTTTATTGTGGAGATTCTCAGCGTGGAAGGCGAAGAGAGTTCTCGGATCGAAGGGGAGATTTTAGACCGTGAAAGTTTGCAATCGTCCATTAAAAAACATTTTGGAATTGCATCTACCGTGAAACGGGGTACTGAAAAAGAAATGCGGATGGCAAGGCTCCTCTATAATGGTTTTGAAACATTTGACCAACCACTTACGCACAAAATGCTTTGGGAGTGGCATGCGATACTCTTTGACGGAGAGAGCATGGAAGGAAAAGGCACATACCGGTCTCATCCCGAGCCCATGCAAATCGTATCCCATGCTTACAGTGACACAAGAGTGTATTTTGAGGCGCCACCATCGGATCGCGTATTTTCTGAAATGGAGACTTTTATCTATTATTTTAATTCAAAAGCCCCTGGTTCTATTTTAGGGCGCGCAGCTCTTCTCCATGTCTATTTCGAAAGCATCCATCCTTTTGAAGATGGCAATGGAAGAATCGGCCGCATCTTGGTCGAAAAATTTCTTTCTCAAGAGGTGGGCCGGCCCATCTTGATCGCTGTTTCAAAGAGGTTGGAAAAAAGAAGGAAGGAATACTATTCAGCATTAGAAGCATGCAACAGAACTTTGGAGATCCAAAATTGGGTGGAGTTTTTCTCTGGCGTGATTATCGAAGCGCACGATGAGTCGATGAGGCTTCTCTACTTCCTTATTGAAAAGGCGAAAATGATGCAAGCTCTTTCTGGGAAGATCAATTCTCGCCAAACAAAGACCCTCCTTCGGATGTTTGCTGAAGGACCAGAAGGATTTAAAGGAGGGTTAAGCGCTGAAAATTACATCGCGATCACAAAGACAACTCGAGCAACTGCGACGCGTGATTTATCTGATCTAGTAGAAAAGGGAGCCCTGTTGAAAACGGGAGAACTCCGCCATACTCGGTATTATTTGAACTTGAAAAAGACCAGATAGAGCCTTGGGCCTTCAAGTTACTCAAGGTATGGGAAGGGAAAGACGTTTTCCCTTCGGACTGATAACTTTTTGGATGGATAGATTACTGGGATAGGATCATCTGTTATGCAACTCTTTGCAAGTGATAGATAAGATAATACCCACTCTGAGAGACACAAAATTTGCAACATGCGCCCATATATCCTCGGGTAGAACTAGACCATTCGCAACAAGAGAAGACATGTTTTTGTAAAGCGTTGTTTCCTTACGAGTTTTTACCGGACGACGCTTTCCTTTGGGCAAGGAGTTTGAGAGCGTCTTTTTGCAGAGTTGTGTTACTGATCGCTGACGCCATCGCAGTCGCGGTTTTTGGATCCAAAGCGGGATTTCTTTTCAAAAGGGTAAAAATGCATTCGTCGCGGTCATCGCGATGATCCTCGGAGATGGCTTGAATCTTTTTTAATATCTCGTCCAGAGGAAACTTCTTCAAGGCTTGAAGGACGAGAGCCCGGATCGTCTTCATCCGTTTCCCGCGATCTTTAATTTTCAACGCAATTTCTATGGAAGTTTCCAAACGGCGCCCAGGTTCAACTTCCTCTAAGACGAGTTGATTTAGAATACTATCTCGCACTCCAGGTTCGCGAACAAATCTGTCGATGATGTCGATCGCATCTGGCAATGAGACCTCCCGCCTTCTCAACCCCATTCTCAGTCTCAGAAGAGCAGGGAGAGCTTCTTCGAAGTGCGGCGCCCAACCAATAATACCAGCGATTGCTTCTATCACTAGATTGGGAAAAGTGGGCAGAGGACAAAAGAAGGCGTTATCTCTATCTTTCATGCCTTCTATCAAGTATTGATGGTTGTTTGAGGCGCCTAAGAACAAAACCCGATGAGAAAGAATCAGCGCGCGATCATCTGTATGCTCGCCTACAAGATTGAACAACGCTTCGGGGTCATCGCTGGCCTGAGAAACATCCTCTTCGAGGACCACTGTCGCAGGTTGCAATCTGTCGTACCATTCAAGAGGCCGAGCCAATATGTTCGCTCGGATCACCCTTCGTTCTTCCGGAGTCCGTTGCCACCAGAAATTTGCTACGAAATCCATTGACAACCGGTCGCGAAGCGAGGGGGAGGAGGTAAACCCCATCCTTCCCAGTTCAGAAGGAATAATCACGTCCTGAATGATGGTTCTATATCTTTCGTGCAACGTTCTGCAAGTTGAATACAGGATAAAAGCCACCCTGAGAGACGCAAAATTTAGAAGATTCCCCCATACATCCTCAGGAAGAAGTAGAATATTCACAACAGCAGAAGACATGTCCTTGCGGTGTAAAGTTGCTGATATGTTAGCATAGCTAAGAAGTTTGTGTAAACACGACATCCCCTCTATGACCCTCTTCCAATCGATCATCCTAGGCATCGTTCAAGGGCTCACCGAATTTTTTCCGGTCAGCTCATCGGCCCATTTGGGGCTGGCCAAATGGCTCTTGGGGATTCAGGGCGGCGAGCATCTTCTCTTCTTCGATCTCGTTTGCCATAGCGGAACGCTCCTTGCGCTGATGCTCTTTTTGCGTAAGGACATCGTAGCAGTATTAAAGAGCCCCAAAGCGGTTCTCCTCATAGCTCTTGGCCTAGGCCCTCTCGTCCCTGCTTATTTTCTCTTGAAGCCTCTTCGCCTCAAGGCCTCCGATCCCGCCTACCTTGGGTTTTTCTTGATGTTCACAGCGCTGCTTCTTTTTCTCGCCTCCAGAAAAAAAAGCGAAAATCGAGACGAAGTGCGCTCTAGGACAGTGTCTAAAGAGGCCACAAAAGTCAAAGATGTGCTATGTATTGGGTTTATGCAAACTCTCGCCCTTCTTCCCGGAATCTCGCGCAGCGGCTCGACGATCGCAACGGGACGCCTCTTGGGCTGGGATTGGGTCGCCGCAGCCCGCTTTTCCTTTCTCCTTGCAATCCCTGCGATCCTGGGGGGCCAGGCCTTAGAGACCCTGAAACTTTTCCGCGAGCCATCTGCTCACGCCTCGGAGGTGTCGGCCGCCTGCTATGCAGCCGGCTTCATCGCATCTTTTGCCATGGGGGCGATCTGCGTCCGTTTTATGTTCAAAATCTATGAACTTGGGAATGTGCGCCCGTTTGCCTGGTATTGCCTTGCCGCAGGCCTCTTAGCCTTATGGGCGCTCCATGCTTAAACTCAAGAAAAAGGGTAAAAAAGTTCCCATGAGCCCCGATGCCCAGGGACTCATCTATCTCGCGGCCGCCTTCTTGAGTCTTCTCTCCCTGTATAGTTTCACCTATCTGGATCCGGGGAAAAATTGGCTGGGGTATGTCGGCTACATCGCCGCTTTGGGCGCCTCTACCCTTTTCGGGCTCAGCTCCTATTTGATCCCCTGCTATCTCACCTGGCTTGGGATCTGCTATTTGAGCAGGCAAAAATTGACCCGACTCTTATACGACCATCTCTACTTCTTCATCCTCTTGGGTTCGGCTTGCATGCTGTTGACCGCCGCAGCCGATCGCTTTCCTGAAACGGCGGCTTCCTGGGAAGAAAAAGTCGTCTCTGAAACTGTGGCGATCGCCTCCCCTTATCCCCACACGCTGATGCGGCGCAATCTCGGCGGCGTCCCTTTTTATTTTCTCTATGCCGATCTGCCAGGCGTCAATCTGCAGCGGATCTTAAGCCCCATGGGGTGCTTTTTGATTTTTTCTTGCCTTGGGATCGTCTCCTTCTTTCTTCTGACTCGCTTAAGTTTTGGAAAAGGCGCTGCCATGGCTTGGAAAGCAGGATGCAACGCCGCTCTTCTTATCAAAGAGCTCATCCGGTTTCTTTGGAATCTCGCCGCAAAAAAAGAGCCCCTGTCTTCGCCGCTTTCTAAAAAAACAGGGTATTCGGGCTTGCCCACCAGCGGCTTGAAAATCAATTTGCCGGAGGAAAAAAAGGCTCAAAAAACCGAAGATCCGAAAAAAACGATCGCAAAAATCTTGAAACCGGCGCCGAAACCATCGCTTGAAGTGAAAGAGCCGCAAATCACGCTGGCTCAGCTGCCGAAAAAAGAGCCCATGCCGGTCCCTTCAAAGAGTTTGATCGTCCATGCCGACAGCTCTTTCAAACTCCCCACTCCGAACCTCCTTTCCAACACTGTGAGCAAGATCGATCCGCCCACTTTGAAAAAAGACCTCACGCGGCAAGCCGCGGTCCTCGAAGAGACGCTGAAGAGTTTTGGGATCGAGGCAAAAGTGGGGGAAATCAACAGCGGCCCGACGATCACCTCGTTCGAAGTGCACCCATCGATTGGAGTGAAGGTGCAAAAGATCAAAACGCTGGAAAACGACATCGCGCTCAACATGCAGGCTAAATCGATCCGGATCGTCGCCCCGATTCCTGGCAAGGCCGCCGTCGGCATCGAAGTGCCGGCCATCCATCCCCAAGAGGTGAATTTCAAGGAGATGCTCATCCACTATCAGCAAAAGTCGAAGCGGCTCCACATCCCCATCCTCCTTGGCAAAGCGGTCAACGGCGACTGGGTTTTTTCCGACCTCACCCGCATGCCCCACCTGCTGATTGCCGGAGCGACAGGTTCGGGAAAATCGGTCTGCATCAACACGATCGTCATCTCGATCCTGATGAACGCCCGTCCAGAAGAAGTAAAGCTTCTCATGGTCGACCCGAAGAAAGTGGAGCTGACCCAGTATTCGCAGCTGCCCCACATGATCGCTCCCGTCATCACCGAACCGCATGGCGCTTACGCGGCTCTGCAATGGCTCGTCAAGGAAATGCAGGTCCGGTATGAAATTTTAAAACAGCTCGGCCTTCGCAACATCGGGGCGTTCAACAGCCGAAAAATCGATAAAGAGCTCGAGGCAACATTAAACATCCCGATCCCGCCTCAGATGCCTTTCATCATCGCGATCGTGGATGAGTTTGCCGATTTGATGATGGTCTCTAGCGCCGATATCGAAACGCCCATCGCGCGGATCGCCCAGATGGCCCGCGCCGTCGGCATCCACCTCATCCTGGCCACCCAGAGGCCGTCGCGCGAAGTGATTACCGGCATCATTAAGGCCAACATCCCCACGCGCATTTCCTTCAAGGTGGCAAGCCGCGTCAACTCGCAGATCATCCTCGACGACATCGGAGCCGAGAGCCTGCTCGGCAATGGAGACCTCTTGTTCCTTCCGCCCGGCTCGTCCCAGCTCATGCGCGCGCAAGGAGCTTATTTGAGCGACGAAGATATCAGCCAGGTCATCAAATTCCTCTCTTCGCAAGGCCCCCCTCAATATCTCCTCCCCTCGTTCGACTCATTCCGCTCGTTTGATATCGGCGCGGATGACGACGACGACAAGCCAAAAGGGAAAGACCCTCTTTATGACCAGGCCTTGACGATCGTCTTAGGGTCGAAGAGCGCCTCGACGACCTTCCTGCAAAGAAAATTGAAGATCGGTTATGCCCGGGCGGCATCGCTGATGGACGAGCTCGAAGAGAACGGGATTATCGGGCCTCAAGAGGGGGCGCGCCCAAGACGTGTGATCGCCTCCTCTCAGGCTTCTTTTGCAGAGGAAGAAGGAGAAGATGTCGAAATTCCTTAAATTCTGGGGAACCCGGGGATCGTGCCCCGTTAGCGGTCCTGAGTACGCGAAATTCGGCGGCAACACCTCCTGCGTTGAAATCCGCTATGGCGAGGCGCATCTCATCATCGATGCCGGCACCGGCATCCGCCCTTTGGGGGTGGAGATGCTGAAGAGGCTTAAGCCTTTCCACCTGATTTTAACCCATGCCCACTGGGACCATGTGATTGGGTTTCCGTTTTTCGAGCCCCTCTATTCTCCCGACTCGGAGATCACGATTTGGTCTCCTTCTAAATCTGAGCAAGGCTGCAATCAGATCTTCGAGGACCTGATGAGCGAGAAATTTTTCCCGATCCAGCTCTCAGAACTCCGAGCGAAACTAAAGTTTTTGTGCATCGATGAAAAAAAACCGATCCGCGTTGGGCCTTTGACGATCCATAGCCGCCACGCCCACCACCCTTCCACGACCTACTGCCTGAAGATCACAACTCCCCATCAGACGATCGGCTACGCATCCGATAACGAGATGTTCAAGGACTATCATGGGGATCTTATGCATGCGCCGGCAGATGACAGCTTAGTCCCCTTTTTCACGGGATGCGACCTCCTCATCCACGAAGCGCAATATTTTCTCGAAGAGTACCTGCAAAAAGTGGGCTGGGGCCATTCTTCCGTCTCGAATGCGGCGGCGCTTGTCCATAAGGCACGCATCAAACGGTGGCTCGTCATCCACCACGATCCCAAACACACTGACGAGGATCTCCATTCCCTCGCAGCCCTTTCGCAGCGCCTCCTGACGGAAAATAAAATCCCGTGCCGCTCCGAATGGATCGGCGACGGGCATACCGTTTTACTTGACTGAAGAACTTAGAGACTGAGGCCGAACTTCGGCCTCCGCCACCTGCCCCCAATCACGCAGACCTTTTTAACGGCATCTCAGGCGCGTTTGCGGCCGCGCGGATTACATCGATCACGAGCTTGGGCTGCGAGAGCATAGGGACATGGCTGCTGGCAACCTCGGAGATTTTTGCACCCATTCGCTTCGCCACGAAACGTTGCAGTTCGGGTTGGACAGTACGATCTTTCGTTGCCAAGACGTACCAGCTCGGTTTCAACTTCCAAGCTACGCCATCCATCTTCTGATTGAACAAGTCCGCATCCGGCGCAAAATGAGTGGCCCAAACAACCTTTTGTTCGGATAGTGGCAGATCTCCAGCGAAGCACTCGACACCTTTCGGGAGCATCCAGACTCGTCCATCAGCGACTTCGATGTGGGAGAAAATGTCTGAAGGGGGAAATTGGTTCAGCTGGCTTTGCGTCGTTTCGTTTTTGTCCGGGGCTAGGGCAGCTAAATAAACGAGCCCTGCGACGCGGTCGTCTGTTCCCGCGTACGTAATGACTGATCCTCCATAGGAGTGGCCAACAAGGATCGCAGGACTGCTGACCCTCTTCAATGTACGCTTTACTGCAGCAACGTCGCCTGCGAGGGTGTCGAGACCATACTGGACGACCATCACCTCATGCCCTTCTGCCTGAAGCGTGGGGATTACCTTGTTAAAGCACGAACCGTCGGCCCAGATGCCGTGGCAAAACACAACACTCTTTTTTTTCGACATATACATCTCCTTTCCCAAAGTTTTCTCCATCTCAAAAAACGATCGGCTTCGAATTTTGCTCTTGGTAGGCGATGGACATCTCGACCGATTTATTTTGCGATGCGAGAAATTCGCGTACGGTTTTCAGAGCCAAATCAGGATGGTTGCATTCACTCGATAGGTGGGCTAAATGGACATGCTTCAAATCAGGATGAAACACCGACGCTAAAAGAGAGGCGCAAGTTTCGTTGGATAGATGGCCTTGCCTCCCGAGAACCCTTTGCTTGTAGATCGAAGGGCGGTTACTCGCATGGACCATCGATGGCTGATGGTTCGCCTCCAAGTAGAGATAATCGCAAACCTCGAGCTGCTTCTTGACAAGTGAGGTGGCGCAGCCCAAGTCGGTGCAAAACCCCAGCTTTAAGGAACTTGTCCGGATCGTAAACGCAACGGGATCGAGCGTATCATGAGGAACGCTGAACGGGTGGATCTCGAGATCCTCGAATTCGAAAGGCTCGCCGGTCGTGAAAATTTTAAAACGGGGCCGAATTTTCAATGCAGAGCAAATTCCTTTTGCCGTTTCCGCGTTCGAAAAGATGGGGATCTTGAGCTTTTCAGAAAGACTCACAAGCCCCTGGATGTGATCTGTATGTTCGTGTGTGATCAAGGTGGCGGCGATCGTGCTCAGTTCGACGTCGATAGCGGAGAGACGTTTCTCGAGCGAAGAGCCGCTGATCCCCGCATCGATCAAAATCCGCGTCTTTTCCGTTCCGAGAAAAATCGCATTTCCTTTCGATCCCGATGCAAGAGGACAAAATCCTTTCATGACGCGTTAGTCTAACCAAAAATCCTTTTTAAAGGCGATCGCGACTTTCTCGGTCACGATTCGATTACGAATTTACGGTCGAAAAATTTGTTTAACAAAAATTTTCACTTTGAAAAATTAACCTGTTCATTTAAAGAATGGAATTAAGCGAACACTAGGAAAACCGTTATGGCATCCGAAGAAATTTTGATGGAGATCGATGCGACGCTGGATCGTTTGATCCAGAATGCCGAAGCACTCAACGGCGTCGAAATTGAAGAACTCTCTCTTCTTGAGCTCGAGGCCTTTCAGAAAACGCAAGAGAGCCTCATCCAGCATTTGCTCTACACGGATCAGCGGCTGGAAGTGCAAAGACAAGGTTTTTCCCAGTTAGACAAACGGTCGGCAAGTTATAAACTCCGAGAAAAACGGGCCAAGTTTGAAAAACTAAAATCCACCTATCATAAAACTATCTCCGAAGGAATAGAAAAAAAACTGCCGATCCTGTCGAAACGTCGGCGCAAGCGCTTCTTAAGCGTCCGGTAAGAGGTCCGGGCCGTCAGAAAATGAAAATTGTCTTTTTCTTGCTCTTTGCTCAACTCTCTTTTGCGATGACGCATGAGCATCAACAGGAGAGTTTGATGATGCATGGGATGTACGGCACTTATCCAATGGGTCGCGACGCCACAGGCACAAGTTGGATCCCTGGTTCAACGCAAATGCCAGGCATCCATCGCGTGGCCGATCATTGGCTTTTGATGACTCACGGCTATATGATGGCCATTTACGATGACCAAGGCGGTCCGCGGGGAGACCGAAAGTTCATCTCCGAAAACATGCTCATGTTCACAGCACAAACTGACATTGGGATCGGGACGATCGGGTTGAGGAGCATGATTGATCTTGAACCTGCAACCATTGGGTGCAATGGCTATCCCTTGCTTTTGCAAACAGGGGAAACATGCAATGGAATTACCCCATTGATTGATCGTCAGCATCCTCATAATTTCCTCATGGAATTGGCAGTTGTTGGAACAGTTCGATTCTCGAAAGATAATTCCCTTTTCGCCTACTTTGGACTCCCTGGAGAACCAGCTCTCGGGCCTCCTGCCTTTATCCATCGGTTTTCAGCTTTTTTTAATCCAGAGGCTCCCATTACCCATCATTGGCTTGACTCGACACATATTATCTACGGCGTAGGAACTCTCGGTTATGTCCACAGCTGGTTCAAGCTGGACGCGTCCATTTTTACTGGCAGGGAGCCAAACCAACATCGCTGGGGTTTCAACACTCCCCGCTTTGATTCCTATTCAGCGCGTCTTTCCGTTAATCCGACCGAAGACATCGCCGCTCAAGTTAGTTACGGATATCTCAAAAGCCTGGAACAGTTAGAACCTCAAGTCCATCAGCATCGCACTACCGCTTCGATCAGCTACAACAAAGCTTGGCAAGAGAGCAATTGGCAAATTACGGCCGCCTGGGGAATCCTTTGCAACCACCCCGGGCGCGTTTTAAATGGAGCTCTTGTAGAATATGCCATCGAACTTCATGACCGGCATGTTCTTTTCGGCAGAGCTGAAATTGTCGGTAAAGACGATCTGTTTATTT
>CAYTXY010000042.1:0-11446 GCA_964441355.1 uncultured bacterium | reverse complement strand
CAAGACGGGCGCCACGATTTCGGCTACCACCTCATCGATACCGCGGTCAAAAGAGGGAAAACGGCGGCGTTTGTCTTTGGTGGTTATTGGGAAGACATCGGGACCGTGGCCTCCTATTACGAGGCAAACCTCATCTTGAACCGCTCCGAAAAAGGGCTCGATACCTATGATGAAAAGCGCCCCATCTACACGCGGCCGACGTTTCTGCCCGGGCCGAAGATCAAATCGACCGTAATCAAAGATTCGATCATCTGCGAAGGGAGCGTCATCGAAGCGAAAGAAATCACAAATTGCATCATCGGCCTACGGTCCCACATCAAAAAAGGGACCGTCATGCGCGATACAGTCATGATGGGAAACCACTTTTACATGCCTCCGACTCTGGAAGGCAAGCCCATCCCCAAAGACTTTGCGATCGGCGAAAACTGTCTCATTGAAAAAGCGATCATCGACGAACACGTCTGGATTGGCAATCGGGTGCGTCTCATCAACAAAGAAAAAAAAGAGCAGTACGACAGCGGCGAAGGGGTCTTTATCCGAGACGGGATCATCATCGTCACCGCCGGCACCCGCCTCCCCGATGACTACGAACTTTAATACGCTTCTCCCCATTATCCCATTAATCGGAAAAGCAGTGCCTATGGGCAATGCTATCCCTAAAATGGTCCACTGCCTCTCTTTCGCGTTCTTATTAAAACACAATAATTTGCTATCGATTTATATAAAAATTTATCTTTTCTAAATAAATTATTTACAAAAATCATTTGAAATAGCATAATTATTATAAATTAATTTTCAAACTAATGGAGAGATTTATGTCTATAGGGATAAGAAACCAGAATGCAATGGGATATTGCAAAATGATGGCGGGGTATGTAGGAGGAGTAGGTCTTGCAGTCGCTTATCAAATGGGAGCGATCGGGACGGCTCTTACCGCCATCGGAGCGATCGGTTGTTTATGGGCCATTGCCGAAGGCAGAGAAGACACATCGGAAATTGCTGTCCAAGCATCCCGTCTTATTCACCCACAAATGTCTCGTGGCGAAAGAAGGTCTATAAATGGGCTAGTAGGAAGGCTCCAGGAGAATGAACGTAACCAAGTGGTTGACCTTGTATCTCACGTTATGCATCCGCAAATGGATACGCATGAAATACACGGAATAGTTGGCGCGGTACTAATGCTCCCTGCGCATGAACGTACCCAAGTGATCGGCCTTGCATCCCGTCTTATTCATCCACAATTGTCTTGCGATGAAAGAATTTCTATAATTCAAGAAGTTAACAGAATCCCGGCAAATAAACGTAAACAAGCAGTATATTTTGCATTTCAGATTACTACAAAACTGCATTACCTAGACATACGCGACATGCGCACGATCCTTAGAGGAGTTGCATCAATGATTTCAAATCTTGAACTCTCTGTAAATGAATGTGAACAAGTGGCTGACCTTGCATCTCGTTATATGCATCCACGCACGAAAATTCAAGAGATACTCCCTCGCATTCACGCGCTTGCAAGAATCCCTGCAAATGAACGTGAGAAAGCTATAAATTTTACATTTGGTCTTTTTCCTCAAGAAAGCACTGACCAGGAAAGAGAGGAAATAATTAACGTATTGAACGCGATTGCAGACATCCCTGCAAATGAACACGAACAAATTTTAAGCCTTGCGTCTCGTCTTTTTAGTGCTGATGTACGCTATTACGGCGCGATCATCGAAAATGTCGGTAGAATTCCATCAAAAGAACGAGAACAAGTGATCGACCTTGCGTCGCGTCTTATTACTCAAGAAATGAAAGGCCGAGATAGGCCCGAAATAATTAGCGTAATTGCAAAAATTCCCGCAAATGAACGTGAACGAGTGATTTTCCATGCATCTCGTCTTATACATCAAAAAATGAACTTTTCAGACTCAATGGACATCATAAGAGAAGTTGCAAGCATCCCTGCCAATGAACAGGAACAAGTGATGACTCTTGCATCTAGTCTTTTTACTCAAGATAGCACCGGCCGGGAAAGATTCAAAATTATTCAAGCGATTGCAGGCCTCCATGCTAATGATCGAGAACAAGTGACGGCTCTTGCATCTCGTCTTATTACTCAATTCTTCATAAACACAGAGGGACTTGATAAAAACCTCGTAATTAATTTATCTGCAAACATCCTTGCAAATGAAGGCGAGCAATTTATTACTCTTGTATCTAGCCTTATTACTCCAGAAAGCACCTTTGAGGAAAGATTCCAAATTATTCAAGCGATTGCAGGCGTCCCTGCCAATGAACGTGAACAAGTGACGGCTCTTGCATCTAGTCTTATTACTCAATTCTTCATGGACGCAGAGGGACTGGATATAAGCAGCATTATTGATTTACTCGCAACGATCCCTGCAAATGAACGTGAACAAGTTATTACTCTTGCATCTATTCTTATTACTCAAGAGCTGGATTACGTAGCAAGAGGCCAAATAATTGGTGCAGTTGCTCGTGCTGGGAATGAAAGAGCAGATCGCGTGCAAATAGTGGTGAATCAGATTCCTCAAGATCTTCAAAACGGTTTAGAAAATGCTGATATCGTTGGTCGAATGATAATTATATTGGAAACACCGCTAAATCAACCGATCCCACTCCTCCATGGAGAGATGGTCGAATTGGCAGCGCAAGGACAAAATGCGATCGATGTGCATCATGGTGGCCGCGATGCAAAAACAAGAGAAGCCATCGAATTGCTAAAGAAGCAACAGGGACCCCTCGAGACAAATACAATCACGGAGGCTCTAGGAAACTTTATACAGTATTTAAACGATTATAAAGATAATGCAGACATCAAAGCCAAAGCTCAGCAAGCCCTTAATGGCCAACCCGAGATTTGGCCTCCTTTACTCCACAACAATGCTCTTCATGCTGTCGATGGCGGCCGCCTTAGAATTTCTGGAGAAGAGTTGATTGCTCGACTCTGGATTTTTGCGAATGAGCAAAACTCTGACAAAGAACGAGAGAATTGCCGCTTCGGAATCATTAAGGCTTTGAGCGACTCGATAGAACATGGCACCAGGGTTTGCCCTCCTGGACAGACGCAACGCCAGGTCATAGCTGTGCTTCAAGGCCGCCTTGAAGGCGTCAACGTGGATGATGTGGAGGTTATCCGAACAAAAACATTAAATGAGCACACCGCCGCATTCCTAAGCGGACAAATGGGGACTACGGATCGCGCTCAACTCATTCAAGCCGCAGGGGAATACCTCAATCAGAATCCAGACGTTGATCGAGATCCATTTATGGCCGCAATCACTACCTATGCGAACAACTCGCTGTGACTTATTAAGCAGAGCCAATCCTCTGAACAGGCAGGCGATAGGTGTAGATCTTTTTTTTCTTCGACAGAACGGGGTCGAAGGCGATCTTGACGTAGAGCATCCTGTAGGTCTGCCCGGCGATCCCTTGTTTTTCTCCTTTGCCAAATATTGTGAAGGAGCGTTTGATCTGTTTCGGCTGCCTGCCGGGAACTTGGATCGATCCGGGATCTAACGGAAACGGGCCGGCCGTCTCGTTCAGGGATGGTAATTTTTCCCACGGGATCTTGTGCTGAAGCATCTCTTCTTTGATCTCTGAAAAAGTCCAATCGGCCAGCCTCTCTCCTTCCACCTCTTCGAGCGCCTTCATTTCGAAACGATAGGCTTGGACCGGCTTGACGATGAGCGGAATGGCGCAAAGGCTGACGAGGGTCAGGGCCAAAAGGATTTCCAATAAAATGAAGGGGCGCTTTTTTCTCACAAGAGCCAGTTGCAAAACTCGCTTTCTTGCACAAATTCGATGATTTTGCTGCCGGCTGGCGCTCAGAGCAAATTGACATACCCGA
Organism: uncultured bacterium; assembly: GCA_964441355.1. Lineage (GTDB taxonomy): Bacteria > Chlamydiota > Chlamydiia > Chlamydiales > SM23-39 > CAIPFQ01. Next base: position 7,590 of record CAYTXY010000042.1, on the reverse strand, counting down.
TTGAGGGTAGGCAATTTGCGATGGGACCCAGTCCTGGCGGTAAAAGCGCGGATTTGGGCCGAAATGGAGTTTTGCAACTGGCTCATACCACGGCGATGGGCTGGTGGCGGATGTAGTCGCAAGAGGTCAAAAGATATCGAACTCCTCTCGCAACGCCAAAAAGAGAACAATCGGATTTGATATTGTGGAGGTGGCCGAAGACGCAGATTTGGATTTGGTTTTGCTCGAGGATTTGGGAGGCGCGGGACGGCATTAGATCGGCGCCGATGGGAGGGTAGTGGGTCATAGCGATCCGGATCTTCGCATCGGGACTCAACTCTTTGAGGCTCGCTTGGAGGCGCTGCAATTCCCGGTCGAAGATCTTTTGGGAAAGTTCTTCTTGAACGGCTGCTTCGGCGTCTGGCGTTTTAGGCTTTTCCCGAGGGTTTTCCCGGAATTCCACAAATTTTGCAAAGCTGTATTCGGGAGTATCCCAAAGCCTGGCCCCGCCGATCGCTGCCCCGCGCCAATGGAAAGCGTTGTTCTGGATCAGATGAATCGAAGGGGGGAGGATTTCGGAGATTTTTTTCAAAGAGCCCCACCAATAATCGTGATTGCCTTTGATCATGACCTTCGTTCCAGGAAGGGCGTGGATCCAAGCGAGATCGGCCGCCGCTTCTTCGAGGCGCATGGCCCAAGAAATATCGCCCGGGATCAAGACGAGATCCTCCGGGCCGATCATGGCGGTCCAGTGAGCCTTAATTTTCTCGGCATGGTTCTCCCATCCAGGACCGAACACGTCCATGTTCTTGTTTGGAACTCCAAAACTCAAGTGTAGATCGGCAATCGCCCAAATGCGCATAGAAGAATTCTCACTCATCCCTTGATTAATTGGAAGGTTGTGGTATAGGGAAGTTTTACAAGAGAGATCCTATGTCCGACTTCAAGCCCTATGTCCCCGCAAGCAAGGTGATCCGCGAATTAACTCCAAGGCCAGCGATTTTACGACTTGTCTTCGGATTCTTCTTCGCCATCGCAAATGGCTATCTCGCCTTGAAAATCGGCTTAACCGTCTCCGCTTCGATCCCCGCCGCCATCCTCTCGATGGCGATCCTGAAATTATTCTTCAGGGGGTCCACCATCTTAGAAAATAATATCGTCCAAACTATCGCGACCATCGGGGAAGGATTGGCGGCAGGGGTCGTTTTCACCATCCCCGCGCTCATCATCCTCGGAGATACGCCCTCGATCGGAAGAATTTTCCTCCTCTCTTCTTTGGGTGGGATTTTAGGCATTTTGTTCATGATCCCGATGAGGAGGTTCTTAATCGTAGAGGAGCATAAAAAACTTCCCTACCCCGAAGGGACGGCCTGCGGCGAAATCTTGAAGGCAGGGGTTGAAAAGGGCCAGGGAGCGATGTTGGCTGCTTGGGGGGTCTTTGTTGGCGCCTTCTACAAGGTATGCTCGAGCGCTCTCTTCCTCTGGAACGAGTCCTATACCTGGACCGCCAAATTTTTCAGGAACGCTGAATTTTCCATCGAAGGGACCCCGGCCCTTATGGGAGTCGGCTACATCATCGGCTCGAGGATTTCTAGTCTCATGTTCACTGGAGGGCTGCTCGCTTGGTGGGTCCTCATCCCCCTCATCAAAGTCTTCGGAACGGGAAATGCCGAGATCTACCCAGCGGAAACCCCCATCGGAACGATGACCTCCGAAGCGATCTGGAGCTCCTACATCCGCTACATCGGTGCCGGAACGATCGCGGTAGGCGGCCTTCTCAGCCTGTTTAAAATCATCCCCCTACTGCATAAGACGATCCATATAGGCATCAAAGAGCTTTTCAGCGGCGCCCTTTTCTCCAGAGCGCACCTTCCGCGGACAGACCGCGATATTTCGATGGCCTGGCTGATTTTAGGATCGATCGCGATCATCCTCCTCTTGTGGCTTTTCCCAGGGCTTCCGATGAATTTCTTAACGATCGTTCTCCTGGTCATCCTTGCCTTTTGCTTTGTCGCCGTCACTTCTATCACCACAGGGCTAGTCGGGAGCTCGTCGAACCCTGTGTCAGGGATGACGATCATGACCTTGCTCATTACCTGCATTATATTTGTGTTGCTCGGATGGACGGAGAGGCTCTACCTCATTTCCGCCATCACCATGGGATGCGTCGCCTGCTGCGCTGTCTGCATCGGCGGCACGACCTCGCAGGATCTAAAGACCGGCTTCATCGTGGGCGCAACCCCCCGGTCTCAGCAGATCGCCGAAATCATCGGCGCCTTCATTCCCGCTCTTTCTCTCGGCTACGTCGTCTACATCCTGAATGCCGCCTATCATATCGGCTCCCCCCAAATGCCAGCCCCTCAAGCCACGCTTCTTGCTCTCATCGCCAAAGGGGTCATCAGCGGGGACCTGCCTTACGTTCTCTTCGGGATTGGGATCATGATCGGCGTCGTGCTCGCGATTCTTCGGATTCCTATTCTCCCCATGGCCCTAGGCGTTTATTTGCCTCTTTCTTTAAGCACCGCTACAATGGTTGGCGGTCTAGTGAGGGCCTATGTCGATTCTAAAAATGCCGATGAGAGCACAGGGCAACGAGGCATCCTTCTCGCAGCAGGCCTGGTCGGAGGGGACGCATGCGTCGGCATTCTCATCGCCCTTTTGACCGTGGCCGGAGTCATCCCGCTCTCCAAAGCAGCCATGCTCCCCGACCTATTCACCTTGGGCGCTTTCCTTCTTCTCGCTGGCTTTTTGGCCCATTTTTCCCTAAGAAAGCGGGCGTAAGCTCCCGGCCCCTCTTTTTGCTCGAGATCCTGATTGGCCTCTCTCTTCTCTCCATCCTCTTGTCGTTTCTTTTTACCTCCATGGCAAGGAGCGCGGAGTTCGAAACGAAAATCGATCGTGCAAGAAAGGAACTGCTGGAGAGGCAGGGACTCCAAACACGGCTTCAAGATCTTTTCTTAAGCGCGGACAGTTCCTCCCTTTATACAAAAAAGCTCCCCGGCGATGAGAAAGAGAGCCTGATTGCTATCTTCGACAACGGGATCGATCCCGATCCCGTCTTCAGCGGCAAAGTGATGGCGCGGGTGTACCTAGATGGTGATCGCAATCTCTCTTTAGCCCTTTGGCCTCATGATCCAGGTGAGAAAAAAAATCGTCCTTGGCGAAATGAGATCCTCCTTACCAACGTCGATGACTGCGAATTCCTCTTTTTTGGGAAAGCCCCCTCCCAAGAATTCGCTTGGGAGAGCCGCTGGCCCTCAAATAGAAAAGAAAATCCCTCGATGGTTCGACTGAGAGTCCAGCTAAATAGGAACCCTCTCTCCTACGCCTTTTTTTTCTCCAGCCCCGAGCCGCTCGCGACCTACTTTGAGGGTGGTGCCAGATGAACGTCATCGGATTCGTTTTCTGCATCTTAGCCGTCCTCGCCCTCGGCGCTAGCTTTTTCCTCGAAAAACAAGTCAGCGCCCATCGCCTCAGGTCTTGCTATCTCGGACACATCGCAGCGAGCCGTGAAATTCTCGATCAGACGACGAGCGATTTCTACGCCTCTTTGAAAACCAAATCTGGTTCGGAGGAAAAGAAGGGAGAAAAAAAGAGCGAATCTCAAAATAAAACGGCCCCGCCGCCGCCCCCAATCAACCCTTTCTGCGCTCGCCTCGACCTAACTCCATTGATCGCGAAAGGGGTCGAAGAGAAGACTCTTTACGAAGCCGCTGCCAAGCTGCTTCGCATTTTCTATCACGACCTTTTCGAAAAACAGGCTGAAACCAAATTTCTCGATGCCCTCCTCAAAGAGGTGCGCCTCCAAGCAGCGCATCAAGAATTTTCTGGCCTCGAAAAAGTTTCCTTCAAAGACCCTCATTTTCAGATGATCTATTATAAAATGTTGAAGGGAACGAAGAAAAACGACCCTCAAAGAGGGGTCGGCTATCCCTCTCTTCTCGATTATGTTAAAATCGAGACATCCTCTTCAAAAATATGTCTTCGGCACGCCCATCCCAATCTCCTCTCCGTTTTCTTTACGGCCAAAGGGGGGGCTAAAATCTACGAGGCGATCCATACGCCGAAAGCGCCTCCGGTGACAAAAGAGACCATCGAGCGGATCTGCCAAGAGGTCCACGCGCCCCTCTTAAGCCCCGAGGTCTTCGATCTTTTTCAAATCGCTCAAGGCCACGATGAACTCAAAGAGACGACTCTCATCGGAGAAGACTCCGGCAGCCACATCAGTTTAAGAAAAGTGGTTTCGATCCGGTAGTAGGAAAGAAATCGTGAAGGCGCTTCCTGAGCCTAGTTGAGATGCGACCGACACGCTCCCTTTATGTTTTTCGACAATCGTCTTAACGATCGAGAGGCCGAGCCCTGTCCCTCCCGATTTTCGGGAGCGGGCTTTATCGACGGTGTAAAAGCGATCGAAAATGTGGGGCAGATCCGCATCCGGGATGCCGATTCCCTTGTCCTGGACAGTGAGCTGGACCTCGCTTTCTCTTTTGCGGATCGAAATGGCGATCTCTGCAGGAGACTGTGAATATTTGATGCCGTTTTCAATCAGGTTCATGACGGCAAGATCTAAAAGGTGCGGATCGCCGAAAATCGGCGCGCTCTCCAGATCGCTCTGAAAAGCGATGTGGGATGTCCGATGCGCGGCGGCGGCAAATTGTTTGCAATTTTGCGTGAGCTGGACAAGATCGGTCGTTTGCACCTGATCCGGAGAATAATTTTCGATATCGGCTAGAGTCAAGAGGCTTTTGACGAGGTTTTCCAATCGGTGAGACGTACGGACGATTTTTTCGGCAATGCTCTTGAGCGTCTGGGGAGAGAGTTCCGGATGGTCCTGCAAAGTCTCGGCGAACCCTCGAAGGATCGTGATGGGGGTCCTCAGCTCATGGGAGGCGTTCGTAATAAAATCTTTGCCCATTTCCAAAATCTTGAAATCGGAACTTTTATCTTGGAGAACGAGGATCGCGCCTCTATATCCAGGGCGCGGCGTTGCGATCAGTTCCAGATGGATGCGGCCCCCTTTCCCATCGGTCCAAGTCCGCCGGACAAATTCCGAGGTCTGCAGGACATCCTGGATCGCTTCATGGCACTTCAGTTTTATGTCTTTTTGGTTTGCTTGAACCTGATGTAAATGCCCCTACAATAGAGCCTCGGGGGCCGCTCCCAGAATCTTGCAGGCAGCTCCGTTCGCAAACGTGGTGATTCCTTCTGTATCTACCGCTAAGACACCCTCCGAGAGCGATTCGATAATCTCCACCGTTTCCATGCGGCCTAAGCTAAGGTTGTTCATTTGTTTTTTGATTTTGCCGATCATCGCATTCAATACCCTGGCGATCTCGGCAAATTCCCCCTTTTGACCCGCATCCACTTCAATCGAAGGGAAGACCCCTCCTTCCGTGTAAGAAAGGATATGATCGGCGATTTTCCTCAGCGGCCGGTTGAGGCGGTTGAAGAGAATCCAAGTAGACAGGCTATAGAGAAAAAGAAATCCGGCCCCAAGAAAAAGGATGTTCGCTTTGACCTCGCTCTTCAACGAGCAAACAACATCTGCCGATATTCCGGTTTTGCACAAGAACTCAAAAGACCTATCGATGAGGAGAAAGAGCAGGGCGATGAAAGCGATGAAAATCCCGCTTCCGCAAAAAAACATCTTCTTCTTAAAGCTCATCATATAGATTTTCCGAGCCGCTTTCCGTGACGACATAGGTATTTTCATAGCGGACCCCGCCAAGGCCCGGAAGATAAAGCCCCGGCTCGATCGTAAAAACCATTCCCGCCTTTAAAATCAAATCGCGGTCCTCTCCATCAAACCTGATTAGCGGATACTCATGCACATCGATTCCAACCCCATGGCCAAGGCTATGGGAATAAAGATGCTCTACCCCCTCTTTCGCGAAAAATTCCCTCACGATCCGGTCGAGATTGCCAACCTTAACGCCCGGTCGAATCGCCGCCACGGCCATTGCTGCTGCTTGGCCCACAAGTCCATAAAACCGGATGAGTTCCTCTTGAGGCTGCCCAAAAAAGAAACACCTCGTCATGTCGCCGCAGTAACTGCTGACAACGGCGCCGAAGTCGAATAAGGCGATCTGATTTTTTTTCAGCTGCGCGGCCCCTGCACGATAGTGGGGATAGGCGCTATTTTCCCCGAAAGCAACGATCGGCTCGAAAGACATCTTTGAGGCTCCCTTTTTCCGGCAGTAGTATTCGAATTCGATCGCGATCTCCCTCTCCTCGACTCCCTCTTTCAATTTCTTCAAAACTTCGGCATATCCGGCCGCCGTCACCCGCGCCGCATCTCTGAGAGCCTCGATCTCTTCTGAATCTTTGCAAACGCGCATCTCTTTCAAAGGCCTGGGGACTGGAATCCATTCTTTGTTAGGCACTGATCTTTGGAGAAGGCCGGCTTTTTCAACCGTGACAAACGAGCTGTCGACCCCAACTTTTTTCATCCCTTTCATTGCAAAGCCAAGAGCCTCTTTTTCCGCTAAGATCACCTCGCAGCTCACCTTTGCTCTAGCCTGGCCGAAATAACGGCCGTCGACAAGCAGAGAGGCGCTCCCCGGTGCGAGGAGGAGCCGAGCCGATGAGAACCATTGTCCTGTCAGGTAAAAGACATCGGACGGATTTTCGATGAGAAGTCCTTCCAACTTCCATTCCTCTAGGTGTTTCATCGCCCTCTCAAACCTTGTCATGGACGCTCCAAAAGTTTTTTCAGCATAGAAGCATCCACATGGTCCCAGATCCGCCGGCCGGCAGGGTCGTACACCGGCTCAGGGCATTGAAGAAGCTCCCGCCAGAGCATGAAAGCAGTTTCTATGCTAAATTTTCTGCAGCTGGCTCTCGTCGTGCAAACGGCGGCGGCGTCGAGCTTTTTCCCTTCGCGCCAGGCATTCAAAAACTGAGGGAAATCTTCCGGGTCCAAAAGAGACGGCAGGGCGTCGACAGCGAGCCGGCTTTTCCCAATGAGCCTGCATTCGATCCCAAACGCCTGCAGCTCTTCGACGATCCCAATGTCATCTATATGCGCCTCGAGGGGCCACATCAGGGTTTGGGCCGCGCCTTTCTTTCCCTTCATAGATTCATAGAGGACCCGCGCGTAAGCTAAACGGAGGTCGACGAGAATCAGACCCTCTGCTTGAAGGAAGAAGTACCCTTCCACAATAGCCAGCGGCCTCTCGGAGGAGGGAAAATCGAAGGTCAGCGGGATGGGAGGCCTTGGAGGCGCCAGGACAAGGTCGTCAGCAAAAGAAAAGGGCGCTTGAGGAAATGAGAGGGTTCGGGAAAAAACCGGAGCCGGGCTGATGAATGCGGCCGATACGGCCGACTCCACCACCCGGAAGATTTTCCCCTCGTCGGCAAAGCGAGCCTCTTTTTTCTGCGGATGGACATTGACATCCACAAGGTCGGGTGAGATTTCGAGAAACAAGATAAAAGAAGGATAGGAGTTTTCTTCAATCCTAGTCCCATAGCCCGCTTTGACCGCGCGGGAAATGAGAGGGGAAAAGATCGGCCGGTGATTGATGTAAAGATATTGCCCTCTGCGATGGATGGTCGCGTCCTCGGGGCAGGCCACAAGCCCCCAAAGTCCAGGCGCGTCGACTTCGCAATGCA
>CAYTXY010000041.1:3315-11462 GCA_964441355.1 uncultured bacterium | reverse complement strand
GCTGAAGGTCCGTTGATAGCCATATAGAACCCCTCTTCCTATTGGAACAATTTTATCTAATCCGAGAGGACCCTCCCAGAGCCCCTTTTCTTGCATTTTCTTGGGCCCCTCTTCCATTCGATGCCTCATCCACGATGAGCTCATATTCGAGCCGTAGGCAAAATAATAATAACTAGGAGATTCCGACACTGCCTCAGCCTGGTTGAAAAATAAGCCCGCGCAAATGCACGAGAGGGCTGGGTAGATGTATTTTAAGAACATAGGGGCTGTCCCCAGAAGAAGAGGGAATTGCGGTCGGCGAGTTTCTTGAACTCTAGGAGATCGAGCTGCTCTAGTTCCTCAGGGGTTAAGAGATCGGTATTGGGAATAAAGGTTCCCCCCAATGTGCCGAAGACGCCTTTTCCTTCAGTATTGCGCTCAGTGATTTGATAGGATTTCGGAAAACTATAGACATAGCCGTGGTTGTCCTCGCCTGCATCGAATTTGCTATAGATCATGTAGTCCATGTGCTCGGTTCCCGCATTCTCGTTCAAGTTGAGGAGATGCCCTCTGACCGCGATCAGTTTATCATCGAGATTAAGCTTTTTGGCCCCTAACCCGGAGCAATTGAACACTGTCGGTTCGGAAAGCTCGTCAAAGGAAGCAAGTTCTCGCTTTTCGATAGGGATCCCAAGCTCTCTGACTTTTTCTCTAAGCTGGATCATGATTCGCGTGATGTCCATGAAATAGGTCATGTACTTTTTAAAATTCTTGTGGGTCACCCCATTGCCAAAATCGATCGTCACGAGCTCTTTTTTCGGGATGAGTCCATTTTTTTCCAAATCTTCGACTCCGGCCTCCGTGTCGCTGCTGCAGTAAACCGGCAAATAGCGGAGGCAGTCAGGGCTGATGTAGGAATGCCTTCCTTCATAGATCTTCTTGTACTCTTTGAAAGTCGCCATGCCGATCCTATCGAGGTTCTCCTTTTCTTCTAGGTCGGTCTGGACTGAAACAAGCGCAAAATAGCCGGCATTTTTCCAAGAGGGGATGTCATAGAGCTCTTTGGCGGTGATCCCCGTCACAGCATATCCGCGAAGCGACAGTTCGATCGCCGCGGTCATGCCGATAATCCCAGCCCCGATGACCCGAATGGGAGGTTTCCGATGGGCGGTAAAATTTTTTTCATAGAGATCGATGGCTTTTCTCACAGAACCAAAAGAGGTGGTGCATCCCGATCCGCCGTGGCCATAGCAATGGATTAAGATTTTATCGTTTTTCAACTCTCCGGAAATGTTGAACTTCCCTTCGCGCATAGGCCTTGTGCAGGCAATTTTTTCGTCGATGGTAGAATCGTCAATGAGCGGGGGGAAGAGTCGCTCCACCTTTTCGGAGAAAAGAAGTGTCGAGGGCATTAAAAAAGCCTCCTAACGTTTCACTTCTAATTAAAAGTGAATGGGATGTAATTATCAATTGAAAAGTGGGATGCAAAACTCAAGCCCATACCGCTTGCATTTTAACCCTCGAAGTTTTACATTTCCTTTAAATTTGCAGAGATTTTCATGAATAACTACATCATTAAGAACGCGATTGTTTTTACTGTAAATTCACAAGACGAGGTCATTCCCAATGGCACGGTGATTATCCAAAATGGCCGGATCGCTCAAGTAGGCCGCTCTGACCGTGTCCTGCTCCCATCAAACCTTCCCGTCATCGATGCCAAAGGGCGCATGGCGCTGATTCCGGGACTGATCGATGTCCATAGCCATTCAAGCCTGCTTCGCGGATTTACGGAAAACCGGCAACTGATGGATTGGCTTCCCGAATATCAACTTGAGCATCAGGTTTTGACGGAAGAGGATGCCTACGCGGCCGCTCTCCTCTGTTATAGCGAGGCGGTAAAAAGCGGAACGACCTCCGTCATGGATATGTACCGCTACATGCACCGGTGCGCCGAGGCGGCAGACCAAGTGGGCCTCCGCGTCAATCTCGTCCCTTACGTAGCCACAGCGGAAGGGAAGGATTTCTTTGAATCGATCCAAAGCAATGAGAAATTGGTCGCCTCCCATCATGAGAGCTCTCAGGGAAAAGTGCGAGTATGGATCGGAATGGAACACCTCTTTTACTGCACCCCGGAAACTTACAGATGGGCCGCCGACTTTTCAAGAGCCCACGATATCGGCATCCACACCCATAGCAGCGAACAAAAAGAGGAGGTCGCAGCTGTCGTCCAGCACTTCGGCAAAAGGCCGGTCGAGCTTTTCTACGAGCGAGGCATTTTAGGTCCAAAAACCGCTATCGCCCATTGCGTATGGTTGAGCGATCGAGAAATTGCGCTCCTTGCAGACACTGGAACCGGTGTGGCCCACTGCCCGATTAGCAATGCGAAACTTGCCTGCGGCATCGCCCCTATTCCAGAGATGTTGAAAAAAGGGATCCGGATCGGGCTCGGAACCGACGGCCCCATTTCGAATAACAATCTCGATCTCTTCGAAGAGATGAAATTTACCTCTCTTCTGCAAAAAAATGCCCATTTGGATGCGGCCATCCTTCCCGCGGCGCAAATGCTCCGGATGGCCACGATCGGCGGCGCGGCCCTTTTGGGGCTCGATCATCAAATCGGCTCTATTGAAGTAGGCAAAGAGGCCGACCTTGTCCTCGTCGATTTTTGGAAGCCCCACCTGCAGCCCATCGTCACCGATGGCGAAAATCCCGCCCTTTGGAACCTCGTTTTTGCAGCCAAAGGCTCGGATGTGAATCGAGTCTTTGTCAGAGGGGAGCTAATCGTGGAAAATGGGCATTTGGTCAAAATCGGAGAATCGTCGCTTCTTGAAATGACTCAAAAGCAAACCCATTCCCTCTTGAAAAGGCGGCAGAAAATCAAAGGCAATGCCGTCAGCATGATTCGATAGGGTCCTATCGAATGGAGAGCTCTGCATGAAAGAACCGATCTGCATTAGAAGAGCAAATGTAGAGGATGCACCTGTCTTAAATGACCTGACAGGACAGCTAGGATATAAGATTTCTTTATCTACCCTTGCCCAAAACTTACGAGCCTACCTGCAAGATCCAGATCGTTCCTTGTTCGTGGCCGAAATCGATGGCGAGGTTGTGGGCTACATTGCATTGGATGCGGCATTCACCTTTCACCGGGAGGGCAAGCAAGTGAGAGTAGTAAGTCTTGTCGTCGATCGGCTGCATCGAGGAAGGGGGCTTGGTAAACTTCTGTTGCAATCCGCTGAAGTGTGGGCCAAAGAGCAAAATGGCTGGGTGATTGAACTGACGAGTTCTTCTGCCAGGGAAAAGGATGGAACGCACGACTTTTACCTAAAACAAGGATATCTCAAAAACGGCTCTCAAGCCTATTTTCACAAATTGATGGGAGCTCTCTAGATTGGCCGATTTTCGGTGCTTTAAACTCCCGAAAACCGGCACAAAAACTCCCTACAAAGTATTGGCAGGACTGCGCGCTTGAAACTGCCTGCATTCTTTTTGGCATGCCTGCAGCATCTGTTCTAATTGGGATGGCGGTATACTACCCGTGGGGTGTTTTTCACGACACCACTCTGAGCAGTCAGCATAGGCTTTGTAGAGCCTTTCTCCTGCTGAAAGACGCTCGCTCGTTTTTGAATGATTATTTTGTGAAATGGATTGTGTTGACATAGATTCTCCTTTTTGTGTTCACCAAAAAGGAAGATATTTCCACACTTCCCACGCTAGTATTACCTAGATCGGGTCGTAAGGGTTAAACGCATCCTGCGTTCTTTCAGCCCTAGAGGGTGTTAATCATTTAATCGCTGGCATCTCAAGGATCTTTTCGGGACCTTTTGCGCTTTGCTCCTTGAAAATATATCGCGGGGAATATTCCCCACGCCCCACCCCAAAGAACAAATGTTCTTTGAGGACCCCGGGGAGGGACAGCGCAAAAATTCCACGAAAATATCTCTTGATCTGCAGAGCGCTAAATTACTAGCGCCCTCTTGTCGGCACCCCTGGTGAACGGAAGGGATTGTAAAGCGAATCGATCTATTTTGTCGAGCGCGTTCTAAGGATATTTTGCCGTTTGAGAAAATACCTAAACTATAGTATTTTAATGCCCCATGTATTTTTAGGAGGTATTATGTCAGGTAATATTCAACTACTAAATGGAACTATTGTCCCAATTGATCATGTTGCCTATGTATGCACGCAACTTAGTGATTTGATTCGCACAGATCCTTGGGGAATGTGTGAGCTTCTACAAAGATGTCAGAATGGAAACTTTGTAGGGACGTCGAGAAATAGTGCAAACACAATGTTACAGAAAAATAATTGGGTAAATCAAAGTGGAATCATAAATGACATTGTAAAAAGAATCTTGCTTTGTACCGTATACACTGCCGCTTCTCCGCGCAGAATAATCACTGTGAATCCAGTCAATGGAGCTGCTTTGGCAGTGACGACATTTCAGGAACAATCGGGCCAGAATTCGTAAGCCGTTTTTTCCAACAAACTTGTTAAGTTTAGCTGCTTGTGGCCGAAATCGATGGCGATGTCGTAGGCGTTCTACGGATATTTTGCCCTTGGGGAAAATACCGAAACCATAGTATTTTATATGCTCTCTTAGGGGGATAATATGTCATTAACGGTCAAAATAATAAATGGATCACAAGTCCCGTATAACTGTGTTGTCACTGTGTCCAAACACCTTGAAAATTTGATTAAATTAGATCCGTGGATAATTTTGCAACTCGTGGAAATATGCCAAGATGAAAATTATCAATGGCCTTCGCAAAACATGCATACAAAAACATTATTACAGCAACTTGGTTTGGTAAAGCATAGTGAAAAATCTCTGAAGATATAAAAAGAGTCGTGCTATGCTCAGTAAGAAATTTCTCCATCGCGGATAATGTTTCGATAATAAGAATTCGGAATCCGATCAATGGTAGTGATGTGGCAAAGCCAAAGTTTTAAGAGGATAAGATGTCATTGACGGTAAAAATACTAAACGGATCACAAGTCCCGTATGACTGTGTTGTTCTCGTGTCCCAACGACTATTCAGTTTGACAAAAGATCCACAGGTACTTTTTGAACTAGTGAAAAAATGTCAGAATGAAAATTACCAATGGAATTTGAGATACATATCGAAAACGATATTACAGAAAATTGATTTGGTAAATCAAAATGGCACGATAGATCAAGATGTAAAAAAGTCGTGCTTTGCTCAGTAAGTAGTTTCTCTATCATGGACTCAGAGTGGATGACCATTTTAAATCCGATGAATGGAAGTCATGTGGCAAACGTGCAATTTTAAAGGATAGGGATTGGAAAGCTGGGCCGGTCAATCCGTTTTTTCCATCAAAATTTTGCAGGAAATAGAATCACCGTTTAAGCTTGGAAGAACTCCAAAATTGGGTCTCGATTGTTTCTTGTTTTTCTCCTTGCATGTTGGGTAAGTTTCGCCGCTCAGATCGAGGATAAGGTCCTCATTTGCGGGATTGGGCGCAATGTCGAAAAAGCGATCCCGAATACGATTGAGTCTGCTGAAAATTTGGGCTCCAGGTTCGCCGATTATCGCGTCATCATCTACGAAAATAATTCCACGGACTGGACCAAAGAACTTTTTTCCGAGTGGAAGAAAAAAAATCCCAAAGTCCTTTTCCTTACCGAACAGATTTCTAAAAGGAGGCTGGCCAAACAGTTCTCAATGAAGAAAATCAACCGGACCGAAGTCATTGCACGCGCAAGAAACCGCGTCTTGAGGAAAGCAATGGGGAAAGAGTTCAAAAGCTTCAAATATGTCGTGTGGGCCGATTTGGACTTTATGGAGCCTTGGGATGTGGAAAATCTCGTAGACACCATTCTCCATCCCGAGCATGAGTGGGATGGGGTTTTCGCTTATGGCGCTTACGATCTTTTCGCTCTACGTTCTCCCGAATGGCCGATTGGATTCGAGCTTTTAGGGCTTCCGTTTTGGGACAGCCACGTCCATACTCTTCGCCCCCAATTTATCCTCTCTCCCGCCGATCCCTGGAAGAGGGTCTATTCCGCTTTTGGAGGGATCGCCATTTACAAAAGGGAAGCCCTGAAAGGCTGCCGCTATTCTGGAGTCGTGACGGAAGATCTTGAAAAGGCGACGGTTCGATGGCTAGAGGCGGCAAAAGAGGACACCCTTTTTTTGAAGGAATACAAAGAAACCATATCTTCCGCTGCGAAAGTCGATCTGCCGAAAGGCATTCTAAAAGATCGGGACAAATATCCGTCTGAACTCGGCGTGCGGCTTTTTCCATTGGGACTTTTTTGGTTTTCTTGCACGCCGGGGGCGACCCTTCCCTGGACTTGCGAACACGTGCCCTTTCACGCATCGATGAGCTTGCGCGGGCGCGATAAACTGTACATCAACCCTAAAATCCGCTGCCATCCATGAAAATCATCTTCTCACGACCGCCAGCAATCGGCGAGGTGGTCATCGACGAGGCCGACAGCTTGCATGAAGGCATAGATGATCGTGGAGCCGACAAAAGTCATCCCCCGTTTCTTGAGGTCTTTCGAGAGGGCATCGCTTTCGGCCGTCGTACAGGGAATCTCCTTGAGAGACTTGCGGCGATTCACGATCGGTTTGTTCCCTACAAAATTCCAAAGATAGCGATCAAAAGATCCGAACTCTTTCTGAATTTGGATAAAGGCGAGCGCATTTTTGCGCGCGGCAAAGATTTTCAACCGATTCCGAATAATGCCCTCATCCGTAAGGAGTTTGTTTAAATCGCTATCGGTCATTTTAGCCACCTTGGACGGATCGAATTGGTGAAAGGCTCTCCGGTAACCATCGCGCCTCTTCAGGATCGTTTCCCAGCTTAAGCCAGCCTGCGCACCCTCGAGGATGAGCATCTCGAATAGACGCTGGTCATCATGGACAGGAACGCCCCATTCTTGATCGTGGTATTCCGCATAGAATTCTTGGTTAGAACCAAAACACCGGTTTTTATCGTTTTTCATGCTTCAGCAACCACTCCTTTTTCTTGATGCCCCCTCCATAGCCTCCAAGCTCTCCATTGCTGTTGATCACACGGTGGCAAGGGATGACGATGGCAAACTGGTTTGCCCCATTGGCCAAAGCAACGGCGCGAAACGCCGTCGGTTTTCCGATCCCAGCTGCAATCTCCGCATATGAGCGCGTTTGCCCGTAGGGTATTTTTTGCAATTCTTCCCAAACCCTTTTTTGAAACGGGGAGCCTATCTGGAAAAGAGCCGTTTTGAACTCCAGGGTTTCCCCTGAAAAGTATCTTCCCAGTTCAGCCTCGATTTGCTCGATGGTCTCCGATTTGCCTGGGATGATGGGGAGTTTTGTTTTCCTTCGGAGCTGCTCGATCTCCTTTGCCAGCCCCCTTCGGTCGACAAATTCCAGCAAATAAAGCGCTTCGTCATCCGCGACGGCGAGCATGGGCCCTAAGGGAGTGTCGATTTGAGCGTCAGTAAGATATTTTGTCACTTTTTGGAGAGCCTTTTGAGGATTCTCTTCAATGATCTTCTTCACAATTGGCTTGAGTTCTTCATCAGACACTTCTTCTTTCTAGCATCGTCCGACTACGAATATACTGTTGGAGGGACACACCTTCCAATGCCGCCTTAGCCTTTAGGCGTCGATGTATTGATGTTGGTTAATCAACCGTGATTCTCGTTGTTTTCCGCGCCACTCTCTTTCGAGATTTCACTTTGGGACGGCGCTTTCCGATCCTTGATTTCATACTCGACCTAGACTACTGAGGTCAGTACTTATACTATTTGACTCAGTTTGCGGGCAATGTAAAAGTTTTACAAAATTATTTTATAATCCACTTCGGGCAGTTGCCGAAACGGCCGAGGGAGTAGTGAAGGGCTCCTGCGAGGCCGGCTCGATAGCGGCGGGCTTTTTCTTTCGCCTCAGGGTTTTGGGTAAGGAGGGATTGGACCGATTTCAAAAGATAATGGCGAAGGTGCTTCCAAAGTTCGGGAAAAACGACTTTTTTATAGAGGTTTTTTCTCTCTTTGAAGGGGCAATTTCGTTCGATCCAGAGGAGGCGGCTTCTCCACCAAAAATAATGCATGTGGGGTTTTCCGCCGATGAAAGACGAGGAGACCTTGTGCCAGATCTTGGCTTGAGGCGCCGTCCAGACCTCGAACCCTGAGCGGCGAGCCCGGATGCAAAAAT
>CAYTXY010000041.1:0-3305 GCA_964441355.1 uncultured bacterium | reverse complement strand
TGATCCAAAAATCGGTCTCTTCCCAAAAAAGAAAAAAACGGGGCTCCAGAAGCCCGATCGTCTCCGGGACCGACCGGTGCATGAGAAGGGCGGCGCCGCAGACGGTTTCGACTTGGCTCATCTCCTCGAAAGAGACTCCGTCGTCGATCTGATTTTGTGCAGGCGATTCGAATTCCCCGATGCGGGGATTCCAAAATCCTCCGAGGTGGTCGATCGTGTTCCGTTCGGAGAATACCGCTCGTGATTGAAAAATCGGTTCTGGCGGCGTCGGGCAGCCACTGAATTTGTGTCCCGCTTGCATCGCTAAACTTGTTAAGTTTAGCTGCTTCGGCGCCGGCAAGGCCTGGTTCAAATTCAGGGCGCCTCCTTGCCATATTCCGATTTTTGAATCCCTCCCGGTATACCGATAGATTTTCGCGCCCAAGATCTTGGCCTTCGGCTGCTGCTTTGCGGCCTCCATAAACGCTGTCAGAAAATCAGGGGAGACGACCGTATCGTTATTCAAAAGAAGGATCCATTCGGCATTTTTAGAAAGGGCCCATTCGATTCCCTGGTTGTTGCCTGCAGCAAACCCAAGGTTCGCTCCTGTCTGATGGATGGGCACATTGGGGAAAGCGGCGCGGATCTCTTTGACCGAGCCGTCGGTCGAACCATTGTCGACAACGAGGGGCTGGTAGCTGGAAAAGGCGACATTCGATAGGGAGGCTAAACACTCGATCGTGTCTTTCTTCCCGTTCCAGTTTAAAATGATGATATAGATCTTAGTGGACCGCATTCCAGGCCTTGTCCCGATAGAGGGCCGCGGCAAGGGCCGGGTCGGCGGCTCTCAAAATATCGCGGCCGACGATGATGATGTCATTGCCTTGTTTGACCAGGGCGTCTTCGATCGTCCGATATCTTTGTCCCAGCTGGTCTTTCCCTTTTTGGAGATTGACCCCGGGAGTGAAATGGATCATTCCGGGAAGAGGGCTCAAACGCCGCTGCGTGATGAACCCGCAGACAAAATCGGAGTTGGCTTCTCCCATTTGGCGGGCCTTTTCGCCGTAGGCCCCTTTGGCAAGTGTTCCTTCGGAGCTCATCTCGGCAATGAGAAGGAGGCCCCTTTGAAGAGGCGCTCCGGCCTTGCGGAGGCCGTCGATGACGCCCGGACCGGGAACGATATGCGCATTAGTCAGATCGGCCCAGTCGGCGATCCGGTAAATGCCTTTGGCGTATTGCAAAGCGACGTTTTGGCCGATATCGGCAAACTTTCGGTCTTCGAAGAGGAGAAAGTTGTGTTTCGCGGCGAGCCGCTTGAGCTCATCTGTAACATCAAGCGTGAAATCTTCTAAGATGTCGATATGGGTCTTAAATACGCAAATGTAGGGTCCGATCAGATCGGCAAAGTGGAGCAGTTCTTTTTTTGTAGCTACATCGCAGGCAAGGCTCAAATTGGTCCGCTTTTCAGCCATGAGGCTGAGAAGCTTTTTTGCCACCGGATGGACGGCGAGATTGATCCTATTTTCCAATGAAGGCGCGGATGGTAGTTGCTGCGGCTGCATCGATTTTTCCTTTGTTTGAAAGCTCATCCGCGATTTGACGGATCGTCAAAACCGGGTGGACCCGCACCCCTTTGCTCTCTAGGAACTCGCGCCCGCCTTGCTCGCGGTCGACAAGAACCGCAACATCTTGGACGATCAGCCCCTCGTTTTCAATTGCTGTGATGGTTTCTAAGATACTTTGGCCAGAGGTGATCACATCTTCGATGACGAGGCATTTTTTACCCTTCGCAAAAACCCCTTCGCACATCTTGCCCGTCCCATGCAGCTTTTTTTCTTTCCGTTTCAGCACCATCGGGATCTCTTGGCGGATCGAGAAGACGGTGGCAAAAGGGAGCGCGGTATAAGGGACGCCGCAGACAAAATCATAGGAGCAGCCTTGTACGGCGCCCTTGATCTTATCGGCGATGGTCACGAGGAGCTTTGGAAAAGAGACGGTCAGCCTAAGGTCGATGTAAAAGGGGGATGCGATCCCGCTTTTCAAAGTGAAGGTGCCGAATTTCAGGGCCCCTAATTCATGCAGTTCATGGATGAGCGTTTGCATACTTAACCTCCCGGAAGCGAATGGCTAGAAATGGATCCCACATCATCCCTGTTGCGCTCATGGCAATCGATGCGCCAGCATGAAGCATCGACTCAAGATGTTCTGGAAGCATCAGCCCCCCGCATCCTAGGAGTTCGAGATCCAGTTTTTCAGACTTTTTGATTGCTAGAGCCTCTTTCATAAAGCGAAGCGCATCTTCCCGGATCGCATCTCCGCAGACCCCGCCCGTCAGCCTCGACGGCCCAAGAGCGGGATGGCCGCTTCGGTCTACGATTTCCATGCTCACGGAGTTAAGCCCGCAGATCCCTCTACAGCCGGCGCGCGCGGCAGCGATCATCACGCTTTGCATTTGTTTGACGTTTGTAAAAGAGCCTACTTTGATGATTAAGGGGATGGGGTGGATTGCGGAGGCGATTTTCCCGACGAATTCGGCAACGGTTTCGCTATTTATGTAAAGACACCCTTCTTGCTTGTCTACGTTCGGGCAAGAGAAGTTGGCCTCGATGATCTTCGCTCCCGCCTCTTTGGCTAAGCAGGCAGTCCGGACGAAATCTTCGGCGAAGCTGCATCCCCTGCCCGGCGTTCCGACGACCGAGACGATCATCGCTTGCCCGGGTCTTAGCGCTCGGTTGGCTTTTTCGATATCCTGCATGAGAAATTCAGGAGACATGGAAGGCATCCCGAAAGAGTTGGTGATCGAAATCGAGCTCTGATTGCTAGGGCCCTCGATTTTCTTCGCCTTGGAAGGGGAGAGCCTCTCGACGAAGACGATATTGGGTAGGGGATGTCCAAGATGAGAAAAGCTCCGGATGGTTTTATAAGTGGGCAGATCGAATCCTAGCCGAGCGGCAAGAGCGATCCATTTCGAATTGAGGAGCGGGCCGGCCGGCACCCCCAAAGGCGAGTTCAGCTTGAAGCCAAGAAAGTCGATTGGAGAGGCTGCTTTCTCGAATTTTGGTATTTTTTCCGAAAAAAAGGGACCGTCGGTTGCATTCTCTAGATACGTTTTAAAAATATCGTAGATCGGGGGCATTAGAATTTCTCGAGGTCGAAGAGTTTTCCGCCAAGAATAGTGTACCTTGGCCAGCCTTGAAGGGTCCAGCCGGCGTAGGGAGACCATTTCGCTTTTGTGTGAAGCTGAGAATCAGCCACTTGCCTTTTTTTATTTAGGCTGACAAGCACGATATCCTCATTGAGAGGAAGATCGAAAATTTCCTGAGGGC
>CAYTXY010000040.1:0-11722 GCA_964441355.1 uncultured bacterium | reverse complement strand
TATTCGCGGATTTCACATCGCTTGCCGATCTCGACAAATGTCTTTTCTCCGCGAAATTTGAGATCCTGCGTTTTTGTCCCGATGCTGGCCCCGGGCCATATGACCGTCCCTTCTCCAATGGTCGTGTTGCCATCGATATATGCGTGCGACTTGATCACGACGCCGTCTTTCAATTCGACAGTACCTTTCACGACGGCAAAAGCTTCGATCACGACATTTTTGCCAAGTTTAGCTCCAGGTTCTACAAGGGCGAGTGGGTGGATATTCGTCATGGGAGGTTACCTACAGATTCTCCTTGTCTATGAGAGCAAAACTCAGTTCTGCTTCTGCGGCAAGCAACTCACCGATCATGGCCTTCGCGCTGATTTTTCCCCCCGTCGCACTGATATGGAGCCCTTTGGCTTGCAGTTGGAGGACATCGCCCGGCTGGACGGGTTTGCGAAATTTCGCGTGCGATACATTGAGCAGTACGGCGATTTTTTTTACGTATCCCTTCTGATGGACTAAAATCCCGCCGGTTTGGGCCAAAGCTTCCAAAATCAAAACGCCAGGCATGATGGGGATGCCGGGAAAGTGCCCTTGGAAAAATGGTTCGTTCACAGTGACATTCTTGATGCCAATGATTTCGTTTTCTTCCAAATTGATATGGATGATCCGGTCAACGAGAAGAAATGGGTAACGGTGAGGAAGGATGTTTTGAATTTCCTTTGTATTGAAGACGTAAGGGCGATTCTGCTCTGGAGCTTTCATGGATACCTTGACCTCTCGTCGAGTTTCAATGTTTTAGAGAGGGTTTTTGCGAACGCCACGTTGCTCGAATGGCCGGATCGGACGGCGATCACGTGGGCGAGAAGCGGCATCCCGATCAAAGCGAGGTCTCCGATCAGATCCAAAATCTTGTGCCTGACCATTTCATCTTCGAATCGAGCCCCTTCCGGATTCAAAATCCTTCCTCCCTGGATCACCAAGGCGTTTTCCAATCCGCCGCCCTTAATGATCCCCTTTTCGATGAAAGGAACGATTTCTTCATAGAGAGAGAACGTGCGGCATGAGGCGATTTCGGCTTTGTAGCGGAGCGGCTGCATGGCTAAGGAATAATATTGAGAACGGAGCAGCGGGGAGTGGGGGTAGTGCATCGTATAGCTCAAGCGGAATTCCTGCGCTGGGAGCGCAATCAGATGCACATCGCCTTCCGACCAATAAATGGGCTGAGAGATTTGGACGAATTTGCGGGGGGACTTCTGGACGGCGAGCCCTGTTTTTTCGATCATGTCGACAAAGATCTTGGCGCTCCCATCTCCGGCCGGCAATTCGGGACCTTCGACCTCGATGCGAGCATTGTCGATGCCATAGGCGTAAAGAGCCGACAAAAGATGTTCAACCATGAGGATGCTCGTTTTTTCAGAGGCAAGCCGCGTGCATCTTGGCGCTTCGCGCACAAAAGAAAGCAGGGCGGGAATTTCTGGTTTTCCTGGAAGGTCCGTCCGTTGGAAAACAATGCCGCTATTTGGCTGGGAAGGGCAAATTTTTAAAGAAACTTTTTCTCCGGTAAATAGGCCGATTCCAGAAGTAGAAGCTTCATGCTGAATGGTTTTCTGCATCTCGGCAGGAGGAGATCGGGTCAAACACGTACCTCGCGAAAGCCAGGAAAGAACATCTTCAAGTTCATCGACTATTACAGAAATATTAACAACCAAGAAATTAACGCAGGGGCCCATTTAGGGGCAACTTTTTCTTCGTTTACGAGAGCGGGCAATTTTAAGAGACACGAAAATCAAAAAGGAGAAGCCGCTGATAGAGAGAATCGCCTGATCGCCCCAAAAAGAAAAAAGGGTAGGATAAGAAAAAATGGGAATCGAAAGATAGACGGCGCCAGGTGTTTCTAAGGACGGGACCCCGATGGGCTTTCCAAAACAATCGATTCCGCCCGTGACTCCCTGATTGCTTGAGCGGAGGAAGTAGACTCCATTTTCCACAGCCCGGATCCTGCTGTGGTCGAAATGCTGCCTCGCCAAACGGGAGCTGGGGAACCATACGTCGTTCGAGAGCCCCACGAGAAGCTCCGCTCCTCGCTTCCTCAAATCTCTCACAAGGCCGCTGTAAATTTCCTCGAGGCAAATCGGCACTCCGATCTTTGTCTGGGACTGAAAGACTTTCGCCTCTTTGCCGACATCGAATGAGTCATAGATTCCGAATTGCCGGGCAATGAAATCGGATAACCATCGGATCTTTCGAAGAGGAACATATTCTGCGACAGGGGCGAGAATCCTTTTGTCGTATCTTTCAGGGCTTTGGTGAGGGCGGAATAAAAACGCGGCGTTGGTCCTCTTTTCGACTCCATCGTCGTAATCGAAGCCTACGATCAGGTCCGCCTTAAAATGGTTGGCTAGGGTTTGCGCGGCAAACGCGTTCGTCACCATCCAATAAGACTTTCCCTCCCAATCGAAGGGCGAGACGTAAAGGGGCTTCAAGGGTGGAAAATCCTCTTCGGCCGCGTCTTTGAAATGCAATTTCCACCTTTCCTTGAACACTTCCAACGGGCAAAATGGGCGATCGGTCCCGTAGGGGAACGCCGCTTCGGGAAGGACGATCAGATCGGGGCGCCGATCTTTCTCGAGGTAGCTCCAGACTCTTTCCCATTGCTCGAGCGGCGGGATAAAAGACATCGGGCTGGCTCGATCCCGATTTTTCTCCTCGACCTTTAAACCCGTATCGATCAGCGCAACCGACATATATTTTTTAGGGCTGAAAGAACTTCTCACCCAGGTTTCATGGACTAAGCCGAACCCATAAGGGAATAGCGCCAAAGCCGCCCAAACCCCGGCTCCTTTCGCTGTGGGTTTTTGCATGAAGGCCAGCGCTGCCAAATTGGTCCAAATGACCCAAAAGGAGAGTCCATAGATTCCAAAAAGGGCAGCCAGCTGGATTGCATAGCGGCTGCCTCCAAGCCCTAAGCCGGCAGGGTTCCAGGTAAACCCCGTTAAAAAATAAAGCCGCATCCATTCTAGCAAAACGAAACCGCCGGACAGGGCGATGCATTGCAATTGCGAAGGCCTTTTTTGGGGATCCAAAAAGAGGGAAAAGAGTCCAAATTGCACGCCAAGCCCTAAGAGTAAAAAAGCATAGACCCCGAGAATGAACGGCCCCATGTAGTGTGTGGAGGTCATCCAGGATAGCTGGACTGCGTGGACGGCCATGAACCAGATGGCGGCAAAGAAAAATCTCGAGAGCCGCTTTGGCGACTCCTGCATAGCCTTCCAAAAAAGGGCATAACCGAAAGCCGCCGCAAAGAGCCCAGCCTCTGGAATCCAAGACGTTTGGCCGAAGCCTACAAGAAATAAACTTAAGCTCAAGAATATGAAGCGGCTCATGACATTTTCGAGAAAGAATCTTCTTTAGGTCCCGAGAGCTCACCGTGGGCTCCATGAAGGATCACGATAAAAAGGCCTCCCAGGATCGCGATATCCCTCAAAAATAGGGAAAGCTGCAGCTCCCTCTCGCTGCCTTCAACAAACCAAAAGGGATGCATGAGGGTCGTGGTGAGGATAAGAATGATGGCCAAAAAGAGGGCCCCCAATTTTTCCCTGATCCCGAATAAGAGGAGAAGAGCGCCTAGTATTTCAAGAAACGTGGCGGCCATCAGAAGGAGCGGCGCCCAGACCACGGCGAGGCTAAAAAAAGTTTGAAGGCCCTCGGTTGAGACGGTGTACGTTTGCCAATCGCCGAGAACGTTGAGCAGCCTTTTTTCTACTTCCTTCCAATAAATAATTTTATTGATCCCCGAAGCGAGAAAAAACGCGCTGAGGAACAACCTGGCCAAACCGGCTAATGACGCCCTTAGGACTCTCATAATTTTAGAATCGCAGATCAGAGACTATTTTTCTAGCGAAGAGCCCCCCTTGAGTGTAAACTATAGCGGTCATGGCCATTCCATACTGCGACTATCATATCGCCTCTTTTTTTTCTCATTATACCCTGGGCAAGACCCCTTTGGATGCCGCTTTGGCCGGGTATTTCAAAACTCATGCGAGCCTTGGCTCCCATGACCGGAGAACCATCGGCGATGCGGTTTGCGGAATGGTCCGTTGGAAAAGCCTCCTCGATCATCTTTGCGGAGACGCCGCCCCTCTAGAGCGGTATCGAGTCTTTAAAAATCTCGACAACTCTCTTCTTTCCGATCCAAAGGTACCTGTTGCGGCCCGCCTTGGAATGCCCGAACTGCTTTTAGATCGGCTTGAGAGGGATTTCGGCAAGGCGATGGCCCGCCGCCTCTCTCAAATTCTCAATACGACGGCCCCGATCACCGTTCGGGCGAACTTATTGAAGACGACCCGGGAAAATTTGCTCCGCCTTTGGTCCGCATATCAGGCAACTCCATGTCCGCAGGCGCCTTGCGGGATCCGCTTTCCCAAACGGCTGCCGCTTTTTTCATTCCCTGAATTCAAGGAGGGGCTTTTCGAGGTTCAGGACGAGGGGAGCCAAATCGTCGCCTCGCTCGTCAAGGCCCGTCCTGGGGACTCGGTCCTCGATTTTTGCAGCGGATCGGGCGGCAAGGCGCTCGCTATCGCCCCTGGGATGGAAGGAAGAGGGCAGATCTACCTTCACGATATCAGGCCTCAGGCTCTTCTAGAGGCAAAAAAAAGATTAAAGCGGGCGGGGGTCCAAAATGCCCAATTTCTTCCGCCTGGCCACAGCCAGCTCTCCCGCTTGACGGCCAAGTGCGATTGGGTGCTTATCGACGTACCTTGCAGCGGGACTGGAACCCTACGGCGCAATCCCGACCAAAAGTGGAATCTCGATGCCGCTATGCTCCAGCGCTTAGCGGCGGAGCAAAAGGCTATCGCCAAAGAAGCGCTCTCTTACCTGAAACCAGGCGGCAGGCTCGTTTATGCGACTTGCAGCATCCTGTCTGAAGAAAACCAAGCCCAAGTCGAGGCTCTTCTTGCCGCCCACCCCCTTGTCCTCGAGGAGGCGCCCCTCTCTCTGCTGCCTCAAGAAGGGGGGATGGATGGTTTTTTCGCTGCAGTCTTCAAAAAAATGCCCCCTATGATATGATGGCTCCCGCTATGCTTAAGTTATTCTTTTTCGCCGCCCTTCCGTTGCTTGCTCAAATGCCTCCTGTCGATTTTCAAGACAGCGGAAAAAAGATCGCCGTCCAAAACTCCATTCTCGCCAAAGTGAATGGAACGACGATCTCTATGTTGGATGTAAAGAAAAAGATGGACATGCTGTTTTACCAGCACTACGCCAATTTAAGCCATTCCAATGCAGCACGCTATCAATTCTATGAGAAGAGCTGGCGTCCCGTCCTGATGGAACTGATCGATCACGAACTGATTTTAGCCGACGCCCAAGAAAAGGAAGTCAAACTCTCCGATTCTGAAATTCGCGAGGGCCTGGAATCTCGTTTCGGCCCCAACGTCTTGTCCACCCTTGATAAAATCGGTTTGACCTATCAAGAAGCGTGGAAAATGTTGAAAAATGAGCTCATCGTCCAACGTGTGAGTTGGTGGTTTGTCCAATACAAAGCGATCCAGAGCGTCACGCCCCAGTCGATCCGGGACGCGTACCAAAGCTATCTTAAGGAGAACCCTTCCTATCGGGAGTTGAAATATCGGATCGTTTCGATCCGCGGCGATGATTTGGCGGCCAAAGCTGAGAAGGCGCTACAGGTTTTACTCGAAAAGGGGACAAGTCCCGAGCTTCTTGTCGAGCCCCTTATCGAGATCGATCCCTCGATCCAAGTTTCCGCAGAATACACCGCTTCAGACTTAGAGATTTCGGAATCCCACCGATCGGCGCTGGCAATGATTGCGCCTGGAAGCTATAGCCTCCCTGTGATCCAAAAGAGCCGCTCTGAGAATCAATCGATCGCCAGGATCTTTTATCTCGTGTCTATGACCGACCATTCAGCCCCCGCTTTTCAAGAACTCTCTTCCTCTCTACGCGACGGTCTTGTCAACAAAGCGATTGTAGAGCACTCTAAAAACTATATCGCCAAACTCAGGAAGCATTTCGGATTCGACAACGAATTCATCCAAGAGAAATTGGCGGAAGATCTACATCCCTTCTCTCTCCAGTGAATCTTTCAGAGCTCCTTATATTTTTGCGACAGATCGGCCGCCGGCCGAACCGGGGACTTTCCCAAAATTTTCTCGTCGATAAAAACGTCGCCTTGAAAATCATAAGGACCGCTGCCGTCGCGGCCGGCGATCACGTTTTGGAAATCGGCCCAGGTCCTGGCGCTCTCACTTCTTGTCTACTCGACGCGGGAGCGAAAGTATTTGCCATCGAAAAAGATCCCGTTTTCGCTGATCAGCTCTCCCGCCTCTCATCCGATGATCGCCTCATTTCGATTTCCGCCGACTTTCTTGAACTCCCTCTTACGGGGTTGCCATCTCCTTTGAAGGTCGTCGCTAACATTCCCTACCACATTACTACGCCGATTCTCGAGAAACTCTTCCAGCATAGAGATCTTTTTTCGACCTTGACGCTCATGGTTCAAAAGGAACTGGCTGATAGAATATCGGCCCCTCATGGATCGAAAGACTTTAGCTCTCTTGCTCTTTTTGTCCAATTTCATACGACGATCACAGCCTCGTTCCACGTCGCCGCTTCCTGTTTTTATCCGAAACCGAACGTCGACTCGAAAGTGGTGCAGCTAGCGTTCCGCCCCGTCCCTCTGGAAAAGAGCAGCGACTTTTTCAACCTTGTCAGGCGGGGGTTCCGGCAGCGGCGCAAAATGCTCCGCGCCACTCTCCGACCCGTCGTTCCCCCGGATCTCTTGCAAGAGGCCCTGCTAGCCGCAGGGGCGCCGGGCGATGCCCGCCCTGAAGCGCTCTCGCTGGAACAGTGGCTAGCCTTTTACAGATTCTTATCTGAACAAGCGGGTCACAGTGTCTTTTAAGACGAAAAGAAGCGTCCCTTTTACTTCAGTCTTAGAAAAAAGGGCCCCTTCGGCCAGGAGTTCCCCCTTTCCCCCTGAAATCCGAACAACGCCTACCTTTTGCCCCTTCTTAATCGGAAGGCGGGGCTCTTCCCAATAGACGAAAGCGCGGACGATAGGCTCTTCGGAAGGAAAATAAGAGAGGAGGAGTTCGCGATCCAGCGCCGCCGTCAACTCCATTTTCGCGCCCGGAACAGACCTTGAGAAGCTATTTTCCGGCCCAAAGAGGCGGCGGATTTCTTTTGTCTCCCTGAAAGCCGTTTCGAAAAGGCGGACTGCGTCGGCGTACCTGTCTGCCGGAGTTTCGGTCCCCATGACGGCGGCAATGAGAGTTCTCCCTTCGTGAACCGCTGCAGCGACTAACGTATTCTGGGCGTCAAAATGGAAGCCCGTCTTGACCCCGATCGCCTTTGGATAATGGTATCTCCCGGGTATTAAAAGCTGGTTCCTCTGCTTCAATTCAATGGGACCTTGTTTATTGGTCTTTGGCGCCATATAGGAAACTTTGGAGACGAGCTCTCGGAATTTTGGAATCTTCAAAGCCACCTTGGTCATCAAACAAAGATCATAGGCGGTCGATATATGGTCAGGATGATGGCATCCATGAGGGTTCAAATACCGGGTTCCATTGCATCCGATTTTTCTTAAATAGAGGTTCATTTCTTCCATGAACGCCGGCACGCTGCCGCATAACCCTTCCGCCATGACGTTTGCGGCGTCATTGCCAGATGTCAGCATCAGCCCGTGGAGCAGTGTATCCACACTGAGGATTTCCCCTTCCCTCAAGCCCATGCGCGTTCCTTCTGCATACCACCAATGAGGAGGATAATTCCCTTTTTTGTTCAGGGGCCTTTGTTTGAGGCTCTCCGCCGATACCTTCATCTTCTGATCAAGGCTTGGCTGCTTTTCGCTCAAGATATAGAGGGCTGTTGCGATCTTCGTTGTGCTCGCCGGATAGATCGGGGCAAAAGGGTGTTTCTCAAAAAGGAGCGCCTCTGTATCGGCGTTCATCAGCACAGCGGAGCCTGCTTTTACCTCCACTTGAAGCGGCTTTGATGTCAGGGCAAAGCACCAAAGCAAAAGAACGAAAAAATGCATAGCGCTAGTTTAATTCAGATCCACCGAACAATCAAACCGTTTTTCTCTGACTTGACAACCTATTTCCAATTTCATAAACTAAGGGAACGGTGGGATCTTTACCAAAAGGAGGGAGTCATGTTGAATCCGATGCAGATCGAAGAAACTTATCGGCAATTCACGGGCGACTTACCTCATTGGGCCCATGACGGCATCCTGACGATCGGCCTCCAAACTCTTTACGATCAAGGACTCCTTGACTGTCTTCAGGAAGACAACGGCGAACCGGATGATTTGACGCAGTATTTCCATGTGGTAGAGAGCGTCGAAAAAGTGACCCTCTTCAATGAGCAGTTCATCGTATGGATCGTGCCAAAAATGGAAAGCGAACAGCCTATGACGTTTGTAATGATTGCGCTCAACCACCCCGAAAAAGCCACTCTTGAAATCGTTTTCACGACCCGTGGCGTCTACAACACCCCTCGCTACGTCCTTAAAGTATTGCAGCACTTCCTTCTCGACATGCTGGAGACTGAAGCGACCCTTACTTCTTTTGAGAAAAACGCTTGATCATCGTCAGCACGTTCTCATCTTTTTCTCTTTTGTAGATGAGCTCGTCCATGACGTGACGCATCAGGTGGATGCCTAAGCCGCCGATTTCCCTCTCTTCCAGAGGAGCTTCTAGATCCACATTGGACGCATTCGAGAGAGGATCGAAGGGGGGCCCCCAGTCCCTCATGATGATTTCGACGTGCCCTGGGCCCCATTTCAATCCGATTTCGACTTTGCCCTTCCGTCCTGCATAGCTGTGGGTGATGACGTTGACGAACGCCTCTTCGGAGGCAAGCTCCAGCTTGCGGATCGCGCTCGTCTCAAACCCTCCCTGAGCGAGCCGAACCCGCACCCATTCGCGGAATTTGTGAAGTTCTTGAATTTCAGCGGTAAAAAAAGCTTTCTCCATCAGTCAGATAATACCCAAGCCGCGAAAATGGAGTCGACGATTTTCTTGGCGAGGTGGACATACAGGGGCCTCATGGCCGCCTCTTCCGCCGCTTCGGAGGATTCGAGTTGTCCTAAAGAAAAAGGCAACACCACTTGGCTTATGCCTTTGGGCCCGATAAAAACGAGATCTTGGATCGAATCGCCATCGACGTAGTCGAAATCGGCATACCCCTCGATCCGGAAGGGGCCGAGAAACACCTTATCTGATTCAGATTCTACGACCGCCGCTTTGACAGCGATGGTTTTTCTCCGCTCCGACGCTACGAGGTTTTTCTGGCTCTCTCCGCTGATTTCTTGCCGGTCGCGCCGATAGCCGATCGTTTGCCCTTCCGCACCTACGATTGAGACCTGCAGCCGGTATCGAGCGCCCCATTGCCGCACCTGCCCGAATCCTGACACGGAGAGCGCCCGAACGATCTCCGCCGTTAAAGATCCATCGGCATCGCCCAAGACATAAGGAACTGAAATTGTGGGCCGCCCCTCTTCATGAGAAGTTTCTGGCTGCCAGCGGTAGCCGCAGCTTGTCAAGACTAGAAATAGGAGGAACCGTCGCATCTAAATGCGACAAGGATACCCCAGATCTTTGAAAAAAGCGATATCGCTTGTCTCTAACACTTCGGAAAATATAATATTATTTTTATGTTGTTCCGCTCTGCCCAAAATTACCGCACCTTCTTAACGATCGTGTTGACTTATGCGCTTGATCTCGTGGGATATTCGATCGTCTTCCCCGTGCTGGCGCCGCTCCTTCTCAATCCGGAGCTCCATTTTTTTGCCGCAGACACTCCAGTGGCCGAAAAAACGACGATTCTTGGCGTCCTTTTCGCTTTTTTCGGGATCGCCCAATTTTTCGGCGCCCCCGTGGCGGGAGTTTTTGCCGACCATTACGGGAGGTACAAGGCTTTTTTAGTTACGATCGGGTTTAGCATTTTTGGATATGCCATCATGGCGGGCAGTCTCTATCTTCAAGATTTAAGCCTCCTTTTTGCGGGGAGGATCTTGACAGGTTTTTGCTCAGGGAATTTTGCGCTTGCGCAATCGGCCACGGCCGATTTAACCGATGAGGCTCATCGCCCCCGAGCTTTCGGCATCTTGATCGGAGTCGGGGGGCTGGGGTTCGTAGCGGGGCCTTGGCTTGGCGGCAAGCTTGCGAATCCCGATTGGCTCTCGGGATCTGGCGCTTTCATTTTTGCCGCCATTGCCGCTCTCATCAACCTTGCGGCGGTCTTCTTTTTCTTCGAGGAAACTTGGGTCCGAAAAGGGGAGCACGCCAAGAGTACTCTACTGAAAACCTTTAAAGATATCCGGCTCGTATTCCATCAAAAAAATTTACGGAAAATCCTTACCGCCTATCTTATTTTTTCCATCGGCTGGGCTTTCTTTCTCATTTTTTCTCCCACGTTTCTTGTCCAAAAATTCTCTCTCGGCCCAGACAGGATCGGGGATATCTTTGCTTACATGGCCCTCATTTGGTTTTTTATTTCCATGTTCGTCAACAAGGAGCTTGTCGGCACCTTTTCTCTCCGAACCTTGATACTCGTTGGGACTGTCATTGCCGCGGTCGGGGTCGCCGCCTTCGTATGGCCCTCCAATCTTTGGCTTTATTGGATCATTATCCCTGTCGCTTTGACCGGGGGCGCTTTGACATGGGTCAATCTCGGATCGATTCTTTCGCTGCGCGCTTCAGCCCACATGCAAGGCAGGGCCATGGGCGCCTCAGGATCGCTCTGGGCCATCGGCCAAATCGTCGCGCCGCTAGTTGCCGGACCCCTCTCTGGCTGGAATATCTATGCGCCCCTTTTGCTCGGGGCAGCCATCATCGCCATCACCTTTTTTTACTTTCTCTCGTATCGCGAGTAGGGCTTCTGCCACCCTCAAGTCCAATGGGGTCGTGATCTTCAAATTCTCTTCGCTTCCCTTCACCACCGCGACTTTTTCTCCCATCGCAACGACAAGGCCGCAGTCATCCGTAAGATTTAATCCTTTCTCCATTGCCCTTGCATGGGCTTTGATGATCAGATCGTAGCGGAAGGTTTGAGGAGTTTGCCCGCGAAGGAACTCTTCCCTTTTCGGAACCGCATGGACCCAGTTCCCTTGGGGTGCAATCACAAGCGTATCCGTCGTGGGGATGCAAGTATTGGCGGCTCCGCAAGCAATGGCGGCATCCAAGTTCGCCAGGATCATGGTCTTCGTCACAAAGGGGCGCACCGCATCGTGGATAAGGACCACATCGGGCGCCTTCGAGAAGCCGTTCAGCCCCGCTCTCGAAGACTCCTGCCGGGTCGCCCCGCCGGATGTCCTCTGCAAAATCGGGGATGTCGGGATCTTCCCGGACCAGCTTGGGGGGCAGACGACGACGATCTCATCGAAAACCCCTGATTCAAGAAGAGTGTCCAATGCATGGCAATAGAGGGGCTTTCCGCCCAAGAGGGAGAATTGTTTTGGGATGGGAGCCCCAAAGCGGACTCCGGATCCCCCCATCATGAAAACGCCGCCGATTCGATACCCTTGATACATAGGGCCTCATTGTAGCAAATCTATTGAGAGAAAAATAGCCCCTGAAATACCCTGGATGGCATTTCATGCCTGAATAGCTCAGTTGGTAGAGCAGCGCATTCGTAATGCGAAGGTGGTCGGTTCGATCCCGGCTTCAGGCAATTTGCTCCAAATTGCCTGAAAGGAAGCCAATTTATTGGC
>CAYTXY010000039.1:0-11816 GCA_964441355.1 uncultured bacterium | reverse complement strand
CGCCGCCGATCGGAAACCCATATCCCCAATGAATGTCGGGCATTGCGATGCTGTAACCGACAATGCCGGGAAGGTGAGCCACGTTGCGCACCTGTTCCAAGGGGCGGTCGATTTCGATTTCCTTCAAAAGCTCCTCGGTCGCAATCACCAGGCCGGGGACTCGCATCCCCCCTTTCTTTGGCAGCAAGTAGGTCGCGGGACTCAAAAGTTGGAGTTCAGACATCGACGATCATCTCCCATTCTAAAGTTTCTGCTTTAGCAACTTGGCCGTGATAGCTGACTGCCTTGAAGGGGCTTCCTAGTTCCTGGTCGGCCTTCCCGATCACCGCATTGAGCGATTGGACAATTTCATCCAGGCTGCCGACCTCTTGAAAAGTGAAGTAGTCGACGAGCGGCGGGAAATGAAAGCTCAAGGCGAGCTGCGCATGCAAATGGAGATCTCTCATTGAGGAGCCGCGGACCGTAAACGCGATGTCAGCCGTATGTTCTTTTTCCTCGAAAGGCGGCAACACCGGATAGCTCCAACGAATTTGATAGCGGGACGATCCTAACGACTCGCAAAGATGGAGATTGCGGATAAATAAGGGCCGCTTTTCAAAAGACTCTTTCCATTCATGGATGGAAAAGGGGCTCCTTGCGATCGTCACGTGAGGAAGAAACTCCCCTTCTCGAGGATGGAATCCCTTAACTTTAAGCCAAAAGACGAGCGCTTTCTGGGCTTGGCGGAATATCTCCTCAGCTTCAATCCAATGGATATGCCAAGCTGCGACATGAGGCGTTCCCTTGGGCAAAAAAACCGGCTTGTCGAAAATTCCTGCCAGGCCGATTTTAAAGGGAAGAGGTGGAAGCGAACCGAGCAATTCGGTCAGATGCGTTAAATTCGTATTTCCGAGGAAAGCGACCGTCAAATGGCGGTCCGTCTCCAGCAGGACGCGGCCCGGGGGCATCGTTTCTGGCCAAGGGGAGATCACCTCGAAACCGAAAAAGAGCCGCTTGTCTTCCATTTTCTTTCGAATTAAACTATAAGCATGACCCCGATTTGGATCACACCTTTAAGTTTGGACGAGATCAACAAGCGGGCGCGAAATACGCTGTCCGATCATTTGGGGATCGAATTCATCGAAGTGGGAGACGATCATCTCACGGCATCGATGCCGGTCGATCCGCGAACCTGCCAGCCGATGGGCATCCTCCACGGCGGAGCTTCCTGCGCGCTTGCGGAAACAGTAGGCAGCGCGGCGGCAAACTATTGCGTCGACCAAAGCCAAAAGGTGTGCGTTGGGCTCGACATCAACGCCAACCATCTCCGCCCTGTCGGTTCAGGGTCATGGGTGACGGCTGTGGCTAAACCGCTTCATCTCGGCAAATCGACCCAGGTCTGGGAGATCAAAATTTACAACGAGTCCAAGCAGCTCGTTTCCGTTTCGCGCCTTACGATGGCGATCGTTTTAAAAACTTAAGGACCTGTACGCCGAGGATGAGTTTGACAAGATCGCCGATCACGAAGGGCGCCAGCCCCAAAAGAAGGGCTTTCTTCATGCCGATGAACGCAGCGAGGTAAGGGATGCCAAAGAGGTAGAACATGGCGTTGCCTGCCGCTAGAGTCCAAAAAAGTTTCATCGGCGTCCGATTTTGCATCTTTTCAGCTAAATAACCAACGAGGAGCCCAGCGACGAGGTAGCCGAAAAGATAGCCGCCCGTGGGTCCAAATAGTGAGGAATGGCCTCCGGCAAATACGGGAAGACCTGCTGCGCCCTGCATGAGGAAACCGAGGACGGCAGCCACGGCCCGTTTCGATCCGAGGAGCACGGAAAGGACCAGGACAACGAGGCCTTGGGTTGCAAACGGAACCGGGGAGAAGGGAAGCGGAATAGCGACCTTCGCCAAGAGGCCGATCAAAAGGCTGGAGAGGATAACGAGCCCGGCGGAGCGGAGCCAAGAGTGGAGATTGGCGCGGGAGGCTCTATCCAGAGCGATACCCAGAGTGATATTATGGGCGTGAGACATATGAACCTCTTTTTGTTAAATGTTCTTCCCAATCGATGCAGGGCGAGGCGAAATCTGGCTCGGCGTGAGTCGACCAGCCCGGCATTGGAGAGATAAGCATAGCCCCTTGGGACTGTAATTGACAAAACTTTTCGTGGTCTGAAGAAATCGAGCGGCCCATGGAGAATTTGCGGTGGATGGGCAAATGCTCCAAAAGCGTCTTGAAACGGCAGCAGAAGGTATTCGTCGTGGACGGCGTAGTGCGCCAGTGGCAAGTGCGGGAGGCGAAAATGCGGGATGTCAAGTCGGGGTAGAGAAAATATTTATCTTTGTGGTCATAAAGGGTCGCATAATCGGCCAGTTCCATTCCTTCAAGAAGGACCTCCAGCCAGCCAGAGCGATGGATGTAATCGTCTTCGACAAAATAAAGTACCGTTTCGGGGCGAAGATCTAGTTTCGAGACATGGTCGAGGAGCCTTAAGAACGAGCCGGCCTCAGTTCCCTCTTGGATTTGGATCACGTTTTTTTCATTTTTCAAGAAATGTTCGGAGAGGGGTCCTTTTGCCCCATCGAAAAAAAAAGTAAGGTTTGCCCGGCCAAAATCAAATGTCTCTAGGAGATTGCGGTAACATTTTTCATGAGCAAATCCGGGAATTCTTTTTTTATGCTGGCTGATGGCAGAAAAAAACGCATGGCGCGAAATGACTTCAACCTTAGGTTGTTTTGATTTCCAAAAGATCATAGGAAGATCATAGGTTCAAAAGTTTGATCGCTTCAGCGAGGATGGCTTTCCCTTCGGAGTGGGTCACCTTATCGATCGCATGCGAGAGGGGCACCCAGATGCCGTCGTTGATTTCCGATTTCTGCAAATGGACGGTTCCTCCCACTTCTGCGACGAAATAGGTCACTTTCTTGAAGACTCGTTTACCTTCGATTTGAAACCAATACTGTTCTTGGAGCGGCTCATCGCGTAAGATGCGGATGCAGTCGAGGCCGGTCTCTTCCTTGAGTTCCCGTGAAGCGGCTTGAAGAGGCGTTTCGTTCGGCTCGGCGTGTCCTTTCGGAAACCCCCAATAACGACCGCCTCGGTGTTGAATGAGAAAAACTTCCCATTCGCCCCGGTGTTTCGAAAGAGGGACGATCCCGAAAGATTCTTCTTGCCTCATGGGAGATACGGGGCAAAAACAAGAGTCGAATTATGGCCGCCGAATCCAAAAGAATTGGATAGGGCGACATCGACCTTGAGCGGTTTCGCGGTGCCGGGAACGGCATCGAGGTCCCCTAAAGCGGGCTCTGGATCATCAAGATTGACCGTCGGATGGATCATCCCTGTCCGAATCGCCTGGATGGTCGCAACGGCTTCCAGCCCTCCAGTGGCTCCCAGGCAATGCCCGATCATCGACTTGGTCGAATTGATTTTGATCTCTTTTGTGCGGGGTCCAAACACTTTGTGGATCGCTGTAATTTCACAGAGGTCTCCGGCGGAGGTCGCTGTGGCATGGGCATTGATGTAGTTCACCGATTCTTTTTCCACGCCTGCGGCTTTGAGGGCCTCTTCCATGCATTGCGCAACGCCGCCGCCGTCTTCCCGAGGGTCGGTCATGTGATAGGCGTCGCAATTGACGGCCCCGCCAAGATATTCGGCATAAATCGGCGCACCGCGCTGCAGGGCGTGTTCGAGAGTTTCGAGAAGGAGAACCCCGGCTCCTTCGCCCATCACGAAGCCGTCGCGGCCCCGATCCCACGGCCTTGAAGCTTTCGCAGGTTCGTCATTGCGCGTCGAAAGGGCTTTGATCGCGACAAAGCCAGCGAGCCCAATGGGCGTGATGGGAGCTTCCGCCCCGCCGCACACCATGAGATCGGCTTTTCCTTGAAGGATCTGCTCGGCCGCCGCATGGATGCAGTAGTTAGATGTGGCGCAAGCGGTTGAAATGGAAAAATTAGGGCCTGTAAACCCTACATCGATCGCAAGGAGGGCGCCGCCCATGTTGGTGATGATGTAAGGGACGAAAAAGGGAGTCAGCCTCCGGTAGCTCTTCGTTAAAAGCGTTTCGACGCCATCATGAAAGATGGACATGCCGCCCATCCCGGACCCGATGACGATCCCACAGCGGGATTTGTCGAGCTTCGCGAGGCTCTCAGGGCCAAGGTTCCCGTGTTCCAATGCCTTCTTCCCAGCAACCATCGCATACCGAATGAAAGGATCGACGCGGCGGGCCTGCTTTTTCTCCATGTATTCGCCGGTATCGAAATTGCGGATCGCGCCCGCTATCCGCGTCGGCCAATCGGAGCAAGGAAACTCCTCGATCGGGACAATCGCGCTGACGCCGGCAAGCAGTTGCCGGTAAAAGTGGTCTACATCGGTTCCGAATGCGGATACGATGCCCATCCCCGTAACTACGATCCGTTTTTTAACCATGCCCAGAATCCTCAAAATATCTCTTGTTTGGGTATAGCATACCAGAAACGAGGTCTCTCGGGCAATCCAGAATTTTTCCTGTTAAAGTTCCTTTTGAATTGACAGGAAAGCCCTGCGAGACTAAAATAATTCCGCCTAAACATAGAGTGAATTCATGGTTTCAAGATTGTCTTATATAAATACTGACGCCGTTCTCGAAAACGCAAGCGCTTTTGCAAACAATATCCTTACTCCCCAAGCTGCTTCGACCCCGGTTCGCCGCCATGAACATTATCATTGGGGATCTCCAGGGTGGGGATTTTTCCCCCAGCCCGTATATCAGCCCGTCTATTACGGAGACACCGTTTCCCTTTCCAGCAAGAAAGATTATACTTGGGTGGCGATTCCTGCGGCAGTCATCGCGTTCGTCACGATGTATTGCATTGGCCAAAACCACGCTGAATGGTCCCAGGCAAAAGCTGGGATGGCCAAGCTACAGCACTCTTATCGAGCCGTCCAATCGGAACTTTCCCAAGCCCACCCTGCCTTGAAAAGCACAGTTAAATCGGTTTTTGAGAAGCAGATGAGCATCCTCGACCGAGTCCGCGGCGAAGCTGCAACCGGCCTCTTCCTCAAAGCCATCCTCGTCACGGTAGTGATTGTAGCAGCGATCGGAGGGATTGCAGCTCTTCCGCCGCTCCTTCTTTTCGGCGTCCTTAGCGCATCTGCGATCGCTTTAGCGATGCTCTACCGCGCCGGTTTTAGCTCAAAAAACGATGCAATTCAAGTGGAGGCCCAAGAATTGCTCACTTCAGTCAATCAAGCATCCAGAGTGATGAACGAAGTCATCCGCTAAGAATTGCTCAGTGAGGTCTTTGTATTGATTTCGAGCTCGACGAGCTTGCTCTCTGGCCACAGCCGCTCTAGAGAGTATTTATCCCTTAAGCCCGGGGTAAAGAGATGGATCATAATCTGACCGTAGTCGAGGACAACCCAATCCCCCGTTTGCAAACCTTCTGAATGAATGGGCTTTTCTCCAAATTCTTTCATCTCTTCGACGATCCACTGCGCGATCGACGCAACGTGCCGGCCGACGTTGCCTTCTGCGATCAAAAGATAGTCGGTGATCGTCGAAAGCCCTTGAACATCAAGAGCCAGAATATTAAATCCTCTTTTATCATAGATCATTTGGGCAATGGAATTGAGCATAGCTATGGGTTTCCTCTTCATGAATTGGAAAATAGGAATTCACCGATTTTTTCGTAAGGAAAAATATTAACTCTTATATAAACCATTGAGTCGGATGTAATCGAGAACTTTGCCGGGGACGAGATGGCCGCAATAGAGTCCCTTTTTTAACCGCGCGCGGATCTCGGTGCTCGAGATGTCGAAGATTTTCGTCTGGGTGAAGCCCGAGCGCAAGGTTTCGGCAAGGCTCGTGCGCAAGGCAGGCGATGAGCGTGATCCGATGAGTGGCGGGGCAAGGCGGATCAAATCCCGAAAATCTTTCCACTGGTCGAAATGAGCCGCCGCTTCTTCCGAAAGAAGGAGGCGGAACTTCACCTCTCCTCTCCCCTCCCCTTGGATCATCCGCAACGTATCGATCGTAAAAGAAGGGTCATTGCGGTCCACCTCATATGAGGTAAGGCGGAAAAGCGGAATGCCCTCCAATGCGCTCCGGACCATTTCTAGGCGGTGCTGGGGGCTTGCATGTGGAGGCGATGCGCTCTTGAGGGGCGAACAATAGGCAGGGCAGAATAACACCTCGTCCAAGCGATGGATTTCTAACAACTGGACGGCCAAATTGAGATGCCCGAAGTGAATCGGATCAAATGTGCCGCCGTAAAAGCCGATCGTTTTTTTCATCCACCTACACTTTGAAATGCGCTACACAATGAATAGCATTTCCCGGTATTTAGGTAGAGGCCAGAGCGCATTGTCTACGATGGTTTCCAAGTGATCGACAGCTGCCCGGGCAGCATCCATCTTCGGCCCTAAAATTTCACAGTAGGCTTTGCCTTTCGCTTCCCAACCGAAATCTACCGTCTGATTTTGCACTTTTTCGATTTCGTCCACTGCAATAATGGCCGCTTCGACGCTCTCAGCGAAAGATTTGATCGATCGAAGAAGGTGCGGCGCTGGGGGAACGCCGAGGTCTGCCAGATTTTTCACCGCCTCCGTCCGCTTTCTCTGATCGCGCAAGGCCGAAGGCAAGATTTGTGTCCGGAAAAGGTCGACCATGAGGTTGGCCTCTATCTGCATCGTCTTCGCGTAGCGCTCGATGAGGACCTCATAGCGGCTGTGAAGTTCTTCTTCGGAGAGGATCCCCGCGAATACTCTCTCCGTTCTCTTATCGATGATTTGAGCGAACGAATGAAAACTCTTGCGGATATTGGGGAGGCCTCTTTGCTGAGCTTCCCTTTCCCACTCGGTAGTATATGCGTTTCCGCTGAAAAGAACCGCTTTGGAGGCGCGGAGGTGCTTGCGAAGGCAAGGAAGCGCTTCTTTGAGCATCTCGCTTTGAGAGAGTTTGCGGTCTTTGACCCTGTCCACGATCTCGTCCAAAATAAGATGGAGGCTATCGGCAACGATGGCGTTGATGACCGAGAGCGGGAAGGCGCAGTGCGCCGACGCCCCGACGGCCCGGAATTCAAACTTGTTTCCGGTGAAGGCAAAAAAGGAGGTGCGGTTACGATCGGATGCGTCTGCTTCATGGAGCGGGACGTGCGCGAGCCCCAAATCGATTTGGCGGACGATGTCTTCCGGCATCGGTTTGTCCGCGATCAGGCTGTCTACGAGTTTTTCCAGTTTGTCACCTAGATAGACGGAGAGAATCGTCGGCGGAGCTTCCGATCCTCCGAGCCGGTGGTCGTTGCCGGCAGACCCGATGCTTGCGCGCATGAGGCCGGCATGATCATGAACTGCGCGAAGGATCGCCGTCAAAAGCGTCAGGAAGAGCAAATTATTTTCTCTTGGATCCAATAGATTGAGGCCCGTATCGGTGGCAAGCGACCAGTTGTTGTGTTTGCCGGAGCCGTTCAACCCAGCGAAGGGCTTTTCATGCAGGAGGCAAGCAAGGTCGTGTTCCAGGGCGATTTGCCGCATGAGCTCCATGAGCAAGAGATTGTGGTCGACGGCGGCAGCGGCTGGCTCAAAAAGAGGCGCGATTTCATGTTGGGCCGGAGCCACTTCGTTGTGGCGCGTCTTGATCGGAATCCCTAAGCGGACAGCCTCTTCTTCAAACTCCCGCATAAAAGCCATGACCCGATCTTTCACAGGCCCGAAATAATGGTCTTCCAATTCTTGCCCTTTCGGCGACTTGGCGCCATAGACAGTTCGCCCGGCCAAGAGCAAATCGGGCCTCATCAGATAAAGGGAGCGGTCGATGGCAAAATATTCTTGCTCCGCTCCGAGAGTCGAAAAGACTCGGCTTGCAGGGATTTCGCAGAGTTTGAGCAGCCGTTGGACGCTCGCGTTGATTTTCTCATCGGAGCGAAGAAGAGGAATTTTATGGTCTAGCGCAAGGCCCGTCCAAGAGAAGAAGAGGGACGGGATGCAAAGGGTAATGCCATCGCCTCCTTTCCAAAGGAAGGGGGGAGAAGCCGGATCCCAGACGGTATATCCACGGGCCTGATGCGTCATGCGCAGGCCGCCGGACGGGAAGGAAGAGGCGTCAGGCTCTCCGCGTAAAAGCTCCTTGCCTCGGAAACTTTCGATCACAGCCCCTTTTCCGCTCCAGCTTAAAAAAGAGTCATGCTTTTCAGCCCCGGCTCCCGTCAGAGGCTGAAACCAGTGCGTAAAGTGAGTGGCGCCTTCTTTAACCGCCCAACTTTGCAGCGCCGCAGCAATGAGATCTGCATGGGCTGGGTCGAGCTTTTCTTTCCCTTCGCTGACCTGCACTAGATGTTGGAAAACCTTTTTCGGAAGAGCCTGCTCCATGAGCCGTTGGGAGAAGACCTTTGACCCGAAGTTCAGGGAATGCGCGGGCTGCTCTTCCAGCTTGCGCGTTCTTTTCCCAATCGTCCGTACAGCCTCAAGCCTCACGCTCATAGATTCCTCCCAATTTT
This sequence comes from uncultured bacterium, assembly GCA_964441355.1. GTDB lineage: Bacteria > Chlamydiota > Chlamydiia > Chlamydiales > SM23-39 > CAIPFQ01. The sequence goes on along the minus strand of CAYTXY010000039.1, from coordinate 3,365 downwards.
GGATTGGGTGGAGTTTGACACAAAAAAACATGAACTGTCAATTTGAATCTAAGAGGATTTTCTAAGCTAGAGCGTTACAACGAGGTTGAGCTTCTTCAAATGGCCCAAATTTTGAGCGATATGATCTTCGGTGTTAGACGGCACCTTCTTAGGTTGAGGTCTGTAAGGTTAGTTAAATTTGAGAGGTACCGCAGCCCAGCTGGGGAGATCCTAATGCACCCAGTCAGGGCGAGGCTCCTTAGATTCACTAAGTTTGCAAGACCCGCCAATCCGTCATCGGTGATCAGCTGACAACCAAACAGATTGAGGTTTGTGAGGTTTGTTAAGCGAGGAAGGAGCCGCTGCAGCCCCCCATCGGTGATCTTGTCACATCCGGATAGGCTGAGTCTGTTGAGGTCGGTAAAATTCGCGAGGATCTCCAGCCCCTCATCGGTGATCTGGGCGCATCCTGTCAAGTCGAAATTTTGGAGAGCTGTTAACCTTGAGAGGGACGACAGCCCGTTGTTGGTGATACGATCGCATCCCTGTAAGTTGAGGCTTGTTAGATTTGTTAAATTTGCCAGAGACAGCAATCCGGCGTTGGTTATGAGACCGCACCCCTTCAAATTGAGGTTAGTGAGCTTGGTTAAATTTGCGAGCTGCTGGAGCACGGCATCGGTGGCCTTGCCGCACCCTGCCAGGTTGAGGCTCTTAAGATCAGCAAGACCTGCTAGGTGTTGCAATCCAGCGCTAGTGAGTCTGCGGCAGTTTTGCGCGTTAATTTCAATAATTTTAGGAAAGTCTTTAATGATTCCTTGCAGTTCAGCATCAGTAATATCGCTGTTGGATACATCAAGTTTAAATGCTTTTGTAGGGCGTGAAAAGTTCCGCTCGTCCGATTTGAGTTTTCTGATCTCTTGCAAAGAGATCGTATCTTTGGCGTCAAAGTCTTCGATTGAAATGGTTGCATCCTGGACCGACCGATCGCTCAAAGAGGAGGATCTGCCGTCAGTAGGATTAAATCCCTGGATAATCGCTGATAGCTCATTGACGGAATCAGATGCATCTTCATGAAAATGACCTGTCATTCCGTTCCCGGCTTCATTTATTGAAACTGGATTCGTTGTCATAATATCCTCTTTTTATCTAAAACTTGAGATAACTATACAATAAAAATTAATTTATTACAAATATTATCAATATCGAGATAAGTCAGGACTAAGACCCTAGTAGAATTTTGGGATAACTAGAGATTAGGAGGACTAGGATTCAAGCTCGTCGATCTTGTCTTCGATCTCTTTGATGGCGGCATTGGCTTTTTCAAGCCTTTCTTTCTCTTGATCGATGAGTTCTCGGAGTTGTATGGCCTTCTCGAAATCCAATCCGGAGCTGCCAAGGGTTTTCCTGTGCAGTTCGAGGAGATCCTTGACCTCTTGCCGCCGCTCCTTTTTCTGTTGGAGGACAGTATTCAAGTTTTCCAATGTTTTCCGGTCGTCGTCGCTCAGATTGAGAACCGCTTGCTCTTTCTTATCCGCTAAAAGATCCTTCAGAGGCCGAAGCGTGGTCTCTAATTGCTGCTTTTCGATCCTCGAGGCATCAAGGCTCTGGAGAGACGCAAGAAGCTCGTCATACCGGGAGGCGAAGGTCTCCAAGTCGAGCTCAGGCCCTTCTTTTTGGAGGTTTGCCGCAATTTCTTTCATGCGGGCGATTTTTTCTCGCTTCATACGAAGCGCTTCTTTTTCCGCCTCTTCCAGTGCGCGGGCCCTTTGTTCTTGGGCGGCTATATGAGGAGCGCGGAGCTTCGAGAGTTCGCTCTGCAAGTGGCGTACGTCATCCCGATGCAAAGAGGACTCCCTCATTTCTTTTGAAATGAGATCGATCTCCTTATCGAGATCGCGCAAATTCAGCTCGGCGGAGCGGGTTTTCAACTCCTCGATCTTCTTTTCCACCATGCTTCTCTTTTCGGAGGAGACCTGCTTTTTCTCGAACATCTCTTTTTTGTGTTCTTTTTCCAACGCTCTGACGGCGTCCCAGCATTCGCTCAGTTTCATTCGGGTCCGGTTGAATGCCCCGCTGCTCAAAGTAAACACTTTCGCCATGCCTTGGAGAGCCTTGATCTCTTCTCGGAGCGCGTAATACGGAGCTCCGGTGACCTCAGCGCCTTTGAAATATTTCTCAACGAAACTGTCAACGTCGCGCTCAAACTCGCCGCTCACAGTCTCGATCAACTCTTTTCTTCTGGGGAATATTTGGTCCCCAAGCTGGGAGAGGCGCTTGAAGAATTTCGCTTTGAAGCGAATCCGCATATCGGTCTTGATCACTTCCTTGCGGAATGCGTTCAGCCTGCTCGCCAAGGTATTGAGCAGATTCAGTTCGCTCTGGAGCTTATCATAGCTCTCTATTTTTGCCGCGATTGTGTCAGAGCGAGCCGGAAAAGAGAGAGGCCCCGCTTGCTGGAGCCGGTCTTGGAAATGGGTTAGGTCGCTCTCGATCGATTGGATGGCCAGGTCGATCTGCTCGATCGCAAAGGCGCTCTGCTCTTCAAGGATTTCTTTAAGCCTGCGAGCCTCTACGGTCAGCTCTACATATTCGCCCCAGAGCTTGGAGCGGATCGCGGGATTCAAATTCTCTTTAAAACAACCCAAAATCTGCCGCCGGGCCTCCCAGAATTCTCGGAAACGGGGGCTCCCTTCTTGGGAAATAGAGCTGCGCATGAACACGAGTCCATAAGCGACTTTTTCCTCAGGAGTGGGTAGCGCGGCGAATTGAGCGGTAAAATCTTGAAATGCGGGACTTGAGAGAGGAGCCCGATCTTCTGGGGCGGAAGCCGGTTCGCGCTCCGCATTCGATGCATCGGAAGGATCGGAAAGTGAATTCATAGGGAAAAGCCTTACGTCTTTGGAAAGTACTTAAGAACTTTAAGGTAAGCGAGTTTTTTCTTCAAGAGAATAGCTAAATCATTTTGAAGTTGTCATATTTTTATTTGATTTCATCGCTAAAAAAAGAGATGATGAGCCAATGCGTGTGGGTCGATTCATCCTAGCTGCTAGCTCTCTCATCCTATCTTTATGGGGGGATCTGGAACTTGAACCTCCGAGGCCGATCGAGGAATTCGCTATGGAACCGCCGAGGTCGGGCAACCATCCCGCGGCCTCTTGGGAAAATCCCTGCAACGGCTCCGGAAGAAACCAGACTTTCCCCAAAAAGACACCGCCTAAACCTAAATCGGAGTGCCCGCCTCAACCAGTCCCTGACATCGCTCTTCCGTCCGGGCGGCCTTGCCCGAACCCTTCTCCTGGAGGCGTCAAATGCGACGCGGCCTTTTTAATCTGGCAATCCAAAATGTGGGGCTTTGAATTCGCGGGGAAGTCGTTCATCCCCACGAA
>CAYTXY010000038.1:0-12062 GCA_964441355.1 uncultured bacterium | reverse complement strand
TTCTCGGCCTTTGCATGGGGATGATGCCGAATATGGCGGACAAAGGCGAAAAAATTTTGGAGCAAACGACAAAATCGAAAGATCCCGAAATTCGGCAGCTTTCCGAAACGGCCATCGATTTCGTCGAGAAATTCATCAAAAAGTCTCCAGGACCCGCAGGAAAAGGCAAAACGTGACCGTCCCGGAAACTCCTCCTCCAGACAAGAGCCCTGACAAGATCACCCCATCGAAATCCTTGGAAGCGGATCAGGCGATTCGCCAGCCTGCCGGCCAAGGTTTCCGATCCTACATGGAAAAAGGAGCGGCTCCCGCTCAAGCCCCAGCGCCAGGAGGCCCGACTCCTATGGAGGCCGCCCGTCCCCTGATGGGGCAAACGGGAACGCCGACGACCACCTCCCTCATGACCCAGGCGAGAAACGCCCAGGACACCTTGGGCAATGTCGAAAAGCAGCTCCAAACTCCGAACCTGCAGTTGAAAAGGTCGCAGGCGCACCTGGTCAGGAATAAGCTGACCGATGCTAGAGAGTACAGCCGTTCCGCGGCAGCCAAACTAGGGATCGAGACCCCTCCGATGAAGCCGCCCGAGGGGCCGGGCATCATCTCCCGTTTCCTCGCCTATGTGAACGACGGCCAGGATCAATTTGCCGCCATTCAGACCAAACTCCAACAAATGTCCGACTCAGGGGAGCAGATCAATGCCGGAGACATGCTGATCCTCCAGAGCAAAATGGCTTTGGCGCAGCAAGAAATCGAGTATTCGTCGACTCTTTTGAGCCGCGTCACAAGTTCCATCACAACCATCATGGGAATCCAGCTATAATGGATTTGCCTCCTTCATTCGATAAATTGATCAGCCATCTCGAAGATGTCGAACTGACGACCGTGCATGGGCGGATCACGGAGGTGGTCGGCATGCTCATCCGCGCGATCATCCCGCAAGTCAAAATGGGCGAGGTGTGCCTGATCAAAAGGGCGGGAGAGCCGCTCGCCGCGGAGGTCGTCGGCTTCACGAAAGACGAAGTGATCCTCTCGCCTCTAGGCAACATGCTAGGGATCGGCCCTTCTTCCGAAGTGATCCCGATGCGGATGCCCATGCACATCAAAGTAGGCCCCAAGCTTTTAGGAAGGGTCTTGAACGGTCTTGGCCAACCGCTTGATGTCGATACTCAGGGCCCGCTCGAGCTGCCCGAAAGTTTTCCCGTCACTGGCTCCCCTCCTGACCCGCTGAAGCGAACCCTGATTACGCAACCGATTCCGGTCGGCGTCCGGTGCATCGACGCTGTCCTGACCTGCGGCAAAGGTCAAAGGGTCGGCATTTTTAGCGCGGCGGGAGTCGGCAAATCCACCCTCCTCGGCATGATCGCAAGAAACGCCGTGGCCGACGTCAACGTCATTTCGCTGATTGGCGAAAGGGGGCGCGAGGTACGGGAATTTCTGCAAAACGACTTAGGCGTCGATGGGATGAAGCGGTCTGTCGTTGTCGTCTCCACCTCCGACCAGGCGGCGCAGATGCGGATCAACGCGGCTTATGTAGGCACCGCGATCGCCGAATATTTCCGCGACCAAGGGAAATCTGTCATTCTCATGATGGATTCGGTCACCCGTTTTGCCCGGGCACTGCGCGAAATTGGCCTTGCAGCGGGAGAGCCGCCGGCCAGAGCCGGGTACACCCCCTCGGTCTTTGCGATTTTGCCGCGCCTTCTTGAACGGTCGGGAAATTCCGATAAAGGCTCGATCACCGCTTTTTACACGGTTTTAGTCGCCGGCGATGATATGAATGAGCCGGTGGCCGATGAGGTCCGCTCCATTCTCGACGGACACATCATCCTTTCTTCCGAACTGGCAAGGCAGCATCATTATCCCGCCATCGACGTCCTCGCCTCCGTCAGCCGCATTCTATCCCACATCATCGATAAGCCTCATCTCGACGCGATCGGAAAGGTCAGGGAGGTGCTGGCCAATTATAAGAAAAACGAGCTGCTCATCCGCATCGGGGAATATAAGCCGGGGTCGGACAAAAACGCCGATTTCGCCCTCAAATACGTCGACAAAGTCAACCGGTTTTTGAAACAGCAGATCGATGACAAGGCTCCCATGGAAGATACGATCCGGGCCCTAAAATCTTTATTCGTCTAGAGTACGGAGTATGTCCAAACAGCCCGCCTACCCGCTCGAGCAGATGCTCACGATCAAGAAAAATCGGTTCGACGCTGCGGTAAAAACCCTGGAAGAGAAAAAAGCCGTCCTGGAAAAAGCCTATGAAAAGCTCTATGACCTGACTCAAGAAAAAGATGAGGTTCTGAAACATAAGCAAGCAAAACTCGATCAATTGAGGCATGAGCTCGATACTGGGACGACGACCGACGTGATTCAGAGAAGCAAGATCTATCTGAAAATCGTCGATGAAAAACTTGCCGAAAAAGTGAAAAAAGTCGCCGATCAGCAAAAAGTGGTCGACGCGGCCCAAAAACAAGTAGACATCGCGACCGATGACCTATTCCAAAAGAAAAAGGACTTGGAAAAGCTCGAGCTGCACAAAAAGGAATGGGAAAAAGAAATGGGCTACTGGGCTCTCCAGAAAGAAGGGGTGGAGCAAGACGAGCAAGGCTCCGCGACCCATTTTTTGCATAAAAAAGACGCTGAGACTCGAAAAAAGGATCGAGAAAAAAAGGAAAATGAACCAAGCTAGGAGGAGAGGTTCTCTATGTCCACACCCCGCATCCCTCCAGTTCCTCCCAATAAGGGAGGGGAGCTCGATAAAACGGCCCCTTCTACCCAGCATAGGAAAGTTGAAAAAGTCGAAAAAATCTCGAAGGTCTCCGAGGTCGACGACGAGTCCCGCGCAAAGCAATTTCGGCAGTTCGTCGAGTCGGTCAGCCAAGAAGAAGAGTCGGAACTTCCAACGCCTTTTTCCCTGATCGCGAAAGGACCGGTTTCAGTCTCTTCGGACAGCGTCCTCCCCCCATCTCAAGATCCCGCTTTGTTGGAGGAAGGTGAAAACGCCCTCCCAAGCCCCGGCTCCTTTCCAACTCCCTCTACCTATCTCGGAGTCACGGCCGCCCAAGACGAAAGCGAGGAACCCCCTCCGCTTCCTCGGTCGCAGCAATTTTGGGAAAGCGTTGAAGAACCCACCTCTGCCCAGCCTCCGATGCAGCCCCGGATGGAAGAAAATCCCCGCTCTGCCTCCCGAGTTTTTTTAAAACCGGAAGAGATGGGAGATAAGGGAAAAATGCCCTCTAGCGTAGGCGAAGGCGAGGCTTTGGAGGGAAAAACTCTTGGGAAAGGGAAAAAGGGCGATTTGAGAGAATCGGCAAAAAAGACCCCTTCCCCTTTTGGGCCTCCTGGCAAACCGACAATGGAAGGGCGCGTCCCGAGAGAAAAAGGCGCCGAAAAGGGCTGGGGGCCCTTGGAGCCGAAATTGGGAGAAGAGAAAAAAAAGAAACCTACAGGACCGGAAGGAGTGATTGCTCCCAAAGGCGAGGAGGGGGTCAAATATGTAGGCCCTCTCGAGAAGGTTGAAGCCGGCGGGGTTGAAGAAAGAATCGGCGCTCAACTTGGTCCCACCTTAAAGGAAGAAAGGCCAAAATTCGAGAAAAAAGAGGCCGAAGGGCGCAAGATGAGAATGGGGGAAAAAAAAGAGGCGCCGCCCTCCATCCGGGAGCCAGAAATTGAATGGGGGGGCAAAAAAAGGGGGCAAAAAGAAAAAGAGGAGCCGATTCAGATCGAATCTCCGACAACGACTCCTTTGCCCGACTTCTACTTTCCAATGGCCAATGCGGCGGCCGCTGCAGCTAAACCCTATCTTGGACCCGAGGCCCTCTCGATCTATTTTCACATGGTCGGGACCATCACTGCCATGGTCTCTCCTAAAGGAGACAGCCGCACGGAGTTCGTGTTAAACGCGCCGTCTTTCGCAGATTCCAAATTCTATGGAGCCACGATCTCAATCGAAAGGTTCGCTACGGCTCCCTATCAGCTGAATATCATGCTCACGGGTTCGAGCGAAGCCGTCGCTGCCTTCAACCAAAATATCCCCAACTTGTATGCGGCCTTCCAAAATGGAAATTTTTCCTTCACGATCAACCGGATCGAGGCCGCTTACGCAAAGCCGCTCTTCCGTCGGAAAGAATCGGTCGGGGATAAAGAGGAAAGGGAAAAGGGGTTTGGCGGCGGCGAGATGGGCAATAGGAAAAAATAGATGAAGGACGCCCGAGCCATTTTACGCAAACTCCCCGGCATGATCGAAGGAGCGGATGAGATCCCCCTTTTCGGCAACGCCCCCCCTTTCGACTGGGATCGCATCTCCGCGCTCCTTGCCGCCCGGTTCGAAATGAAAGACTTTTCAGTCCGCCCCTCCGAACAGGTTTTGGTGGAAGCCGAAGATCTGCACAACGGACTCGGAGCGAATTATTTCTGCACCCCGATTTTTTTAAACCCCCTGCAGCCGCCGTTCTATTTCGTCATTCCGAAAGCCGACAAGAACAAGCTCGCCGCTCTGATGCAAGGGAAGGCAAAAGCGCAAATTTCCGAGCCTCTTAAAGAAGGATTCTGCCGTTTTCTTATTCTCGAAGCCCTATCGGCATCCAGCGCCCTCGAACCGATCGCGCAGCTCTCCCCGATGTTGGGGGAAAAGTCCGAAATCCCGGAGGAGAACGCTTTCTGCACCGATGTGGAGATCTCATTTGGCGAACAATCTTGTTGGTCAAGGGTCATTTTCCCCGAATCGTTTCGAAAAGCCTGGGTGGCCCATTTCGCCATGAACCCTTCCGAATATGTGACAAGCGAGCTCTCCAAAACCACGGAACTCGTCCTAGGCCTGGAATGCGGGACCGTCCTTCTTTCCCAAATGGAATGGGGCGAGCTCGAACCGGGAGATTTCGTCGCTTTAGACAAAGGGAACTACGATGCTCGGGAAAACACTTCGATAGCCCTAATGAAAATCGGGACGATTCCCTTATTTCAAGCGAAGATCGGCAAAGACAAAATGGAACTGCTCGATTACGCATTCACCCATGAGGAACCTATGGAGCAAAATGGATCCGGCCCTCTCGAGCCGGCGGAAGAAGAAAGCGTCTCGATCAAGGATCTCCCTTTGAACGTATCCGTCGAACTCGCGCGCTTGAAGATCACGTTGGACCGCTTGATGCATTTGAATCCGGGGAACATGATCGAGCTGCCCATTCATCCGGATCAAGGAGTCACTTTGACCGTGAACGGGAAAAAGGTAGGGCGCGCCGAGCTCCTCTACTTAGGAGAGTCTCTAGGCATCCGGATCCTCGAGCTGGGATAATAACTGATTGCCAGAACTGAAAAAAAATAAAGAAGAATAGAAGGTCGGGCTGCTCTGCGGACTTTCCCCAACGAGACGTTGGGGCCCCCTTTACCGCTTCCCTTTGCAAGTGTCCGCAGCACCCCCGCTGCCCAGGCGACCGTCTATTCTTCATTGATTATCTGTATACAGCAATATTTTGAACCCATTTTTACCTCATTTTTGAGTTGTCGATCATTCCGGCAAACGATATGCTTTTATGTGTCCCTGCGAAAGATTGCATAAAACACTACGGTATTTTACGATTCGGAAGAGGCCAACCAAAGATTCTATGATTGCCCGGATGAAGGCGTTTTCCTTTGCCTTTTCACTCCTTTGCTCCGTCTCCCTTTTTTCCGAAGATGCGCATGAGCTTGCTGCGGCTCCTCCTCCTGAAAATAAAGAGGCGGCAGCAAAGGCCGCTGAGGCCGCTCAAGGGTATACGATCAATTACAATACCGTTTCGATCATCGAATACATCCGCTTCGCAAGCAAAATCTGCAATGTGAATTTCATCTTCAACGAAGCCGACCTCGATTTTACCGTCACGGTCGTATCGGACGCGCCAATCACCACGCAAAATGTCATGGGAACTCTTGTTCAAGTCTTGAGGATCCATGGCCTTTCCATATTGGAACAAGACAACAACTTGGTGATCCATAAAAGTCCTGAAGTGACGCAGATCGCGACACTGGTCACGGATCACATGGAAACGAAAAACGTTCCGATCGTCACCCGGATCTTCCGGATCAAAGAAGCCAAAGCCGAGGCCATCGCCGGCGTCATCCGGCCGATGATTTCCAATTCGGCCCTTTTGGAGGTCTTGCCAGAGACCAAGCAGATCATCCTGACCGACGTCACTGTCAACGTCGACAAAGTCGCGCTCCTCATCGAAATCCTCGATTCCCCGATCAACCAGCTTGGAGTGAGGATTTACACGACGGTCCATAATTCCCCCGAACACCTCGTGGAGATCGCCAGCCAGATCATGGCTCCCGTCGCTCAAGGAAATCCCTTTATCCTCGTCCCTCAGCCGACGGCCAACGCGATCTACATCGTCTCGACCAGCGACCTCACCGATAAAACCCTTGCGATCCTAAAAAGCTTGGACGTCCCTCCCCAAAAAGAAATCTCGGGGCAAAGGAGAGTCAAGAGCGAAAACATCTTCGTCTATAAAGCCGTAAGCCGCTCGAGCGACGAGATCATGAGCGGCCTAATCAGCATCGCCGAAAATTTGCAAAAGACGGGAATTCCCGAAGGAGATTTGATCCATACGATCGAGTCGGCCCGCTCGATCAAAGAGACGAATTCGATCATGTTCACCGGATCGAAAGATTCGATTGCGAAAGTCAAAGAGTTCCTGACCGCAGTGGATGTTCCCGGGAAGGGCCCGTCCATAAAAAGTTCCTTTTTCGTCTACCGGCCCAAATACAGGAGCGCGAAAGAGCTCGACACTTCTTTGAAGGAGATGGCCGAGAATCTCAAAGGGGCTAAAGAAGAAGCGGGCCTGGTTCATATTCTCCAAGCCGCAAAGATCAATAAGACGACAAACACGATCCTCTTTTCAGGAGACGAGAGCCAGTTCGCTCGGATCAACGAGCTCCTCGCCACGGTCGATACGCCGACCGGGAAAAAAATCCAGGAAGTGAAAAATGATTTTTTTCTCTACAAGATCCAACACGCAAATTATGAAGATCTTCAATCTTCTTTGAAAACGTTTGCAAAAAACCTCGACAAATCGAACGTCCAGGATGAAGGCCTCATCCAAGCCATCGAGGAAATGAAACCGATCACCGATACGAATTCCATCCTGTTTTCCGGCCCTGAGACAGCCTTGAACAGGTTAAAGGAACTCGTTCCCTCGTTCGATTCAGGCATCGCCTCCATGCCCGTCAGCAACCAGTTCTTGGTCTATAAGCCAAAGAACCAAAAGGGGGACCAGCTTGTCAAATCGATCCAAGAAGTCGCCGGCGATCTCAAATCCGACCAATTCCGCGACCCCGCATTCTTGCGCACCCTCGAGAGCATGAAGTATGTCAAAAATACCGATTCTCTCATCTTTACCGGAGACGCAGCTTCCATAACGCGCCTCGAAGAGCTGATCGCGAAGGTCGATATTCCTGCGGGGCCGAAGCTTGAAAAAATTCTATGGCTCTATTCTCCTAAACTATCTTCGAGGGAAAAGACGGAAACGTATCTCAAACAACTTTCCAACAACCTGGACAAGCAGAGCGAGCCCGACTTGATCCAGGCGATCCATTCGATGAAGTGGATCGAGGCTTCCCAATCTTTCCTATTTCAAGGATCGCCAAACGCGATCGGCCGCTTGAAAGAGTTCATCCAAAACTTCGACCAGCAGACTGAAAGCCAAAAGAAGACGGGATACTTCATTTATAAGCTTCACGCCGCTCCGGGAGATGTGGTGGAAGAGGAGCTGGACGCGGTAGCGAAAGGTTTGAAAGAGAGCGGCCTTCACGATGACAAAACCTTGGCCGTCATCCGGAACATGCGCTATGTGAAAGAAACGAATTCTCTCCTTCTCACCGGCGATCCTGCGGCGATCGAGGCGGTCAAAGCGATGATCGCCGATTATGATTACCCCAGGACTGAGGCCTGCCAAATCAACAGCAATTTTTTTATGTATAAGCCGCAGCACCAGTCGGCCGCCCAGATCGAAAAATCGCTTCATGATATCGGGGAGAATTTGAAAAACGCTGGACTTTGCGATCCGGCCCTCCTCACAACGATCAATTCGGCCAATTACGTCAAGACGACAAATTCCCTGATCTTCACCGGCAACGCCGATTCAATCCAAAAAATCCAATCTCTTTTAAAAGAAGTCGATATCCCGACCAAAGAGCACGCCCCGATCCAGCATATCGGCAAAACAACCTTTCTCCTCTATAAGCTGAAAGTGGCCGGAGGCCCTCAGATCACATCCTCGATCAAGTCGATGGCGGCAGACCTCAAGAAATCGGGCGGCGCCGACCCGGATCTCATTGCCGCCCTGAACACGATGAAATACGTGAAAGAGACAAACTCGCTCTTTTTCACAGGCACTGAAGAGGCGCTCCAGAAAGTGCAGTCCCTCGTCGAACAATTCGATGTCACCTCTCTTGCGGCAGGACCCGTTACGCCTGAAAAACCTCCCCAGCCAGGCCAGACGAATTTTTTCCTGTATAAGCCGGTCTCCCTTTCGGCTGCCGACCTCGAAGGCCTCATGTCTGATTTTGCCACAAACCTCCATGAGAGCGGCTTGACCGATCCCGCCCTGTTCTCTGCGATCACTTCCATGAGGCTGGTTGACAAAACCCAAAACCTGGTGTTTACAGGGACGCCGAAAGCCCTCGAACAGGTTAAAGAAATCTTACAAGCCTTCGACATCCCCTCCAATTTGTCCCGCAGGCCCGTCGTCGGGCCATTAGAACCTTCGATCCAGGCGATCGACAATACGAGCTTCCTCGTCTATAAACTGCAATTCCACAAAGGGGACGAGATCCAGGGCGCCTTGAAACAAATCGCCAAGGACTTGCTCGCTACAAATGCGCCGATCAACCAAAACCTTCTCAATTCGATCAATTCGATCCAATGGCTCGACGTGACCAACTCTCTCCTTGCCTCTGGAACTCAAGAAACTTTGGTCCGCTTGAAGGAACTGATCAAGAACCTCGATATCCCCTTGAAACAAGTATTCATTGAGGTCCTGGTGATCGAGACCTCCTTGACAAACGCCCTTCTCTTTGGCCTCGAATGGGGCGGCAATTACAAATTCAACGACAAGTTCGGCATCAGTTCGTTCAATACCGTCCCGCCCCCGAACTCCCAATCGCCTTTTCCGGATCAATTCGTGAGCAAGCTGTCCAGCCTTACGCCGCCAACCCAGAAGCCCACCCCGATCGGCAATATCCCTCCGACCCCTGGATTCGACCTTGGGGTCATCGGCGAAGTGATCAAACATAACGGCAACACCTTCCTGACCCTCGGCTCCTTGCTGAACGCCCTCCAATCGGACACCGAGACTACGATCATCACCGCCCCAAAAATCCTCGGTCAAGACGGCCGCACCTCCACCATTTTTTCCGGAGCGAACATCCCCTTTACGGGCTCGTTCGTCAACAACACCACAAGCGGCGCTACGATCTTGACCTCGAACATCGAATACCGCGATATCGGGCTTAACCTGACGATCACGCCGGTTCTAGGCAATACCGACATCGTGACCCTCGACATTAATTTGGACCGCTCCCAGACGGCGACGAACGTCCTCGGCCAATCCCAACTGAACTTCCAGTCCCAAACCGCCAATGGCATCGTCACCAGTAAAACGACCATGACGACCACAGTCCATGTCCCAGACCGCAATTTCTTGGTCCTCAGCGGATTTGTGAACAATTCGAATGTAAAGACAAAGCAAGGGATCCCATGTCTTGGGGGACTCCCTATGATCGGCGCCGCATTCTCGCAGCAAAACGACACTATTTCCAACCAAAACGTCGTGATTTTCCTCAGGCCCTTCATCATCAATTCGATCGAGGATATGCGGCGCGTGACCTCGGAGCAAGAGAACTTCTTTAGGGACTTGTCTAACACTCCCTTCCTGGAGCATAATTTTGACGATGCGATGGAAATGATCAAATCAGTCGACGATGAGTAAATTTTTTCACCTCAGAGAAAAAACAGAAAAATATTTCGTGCGCGCCGCGCGCCTCTGTGATCTCTGTGGTAAATTCTTCTTTTTTACGATGTTCGTTTCGCTGGCCTCGTGCTACCGCGTTCCGGACAGCATCGATCCGCATGTGAGCTGGCAGCTGCAAGACCGCCATCTTCAGGGGCTCAAAAGCGCCTTTGCCCCCCTCACCCCTGAAGAGAGCTCTGCCGACTGGTCGAAAGAGTGTCTCATCGCCTCCGGTTTTGCCCAGCAGCTCGACCTTTACCGCGCGATCTCCACCTACAAAAGGGCCGAGATCCTCATTCCTCCGACAAAAACCCAAAGGCAGCTCGAGATCCAGTACGACATCCTCTTTTGCTTGTTTTTAGGGAAGAAATACGATGAAGCGATCGAGACTTTTGAAAAAGGGGGCCTTGCGCATGTCGATAAGACCTTCCCCGCCTACCGCGACCTGCTCTTGGTTCTTTATGAATGCTACCGGGAGATGGATCACCCTGAAAAGCAGGAACGGATTTATGAACTGATGGCCAAATCCTATCCTGACACGGCCGAGCAGTTGAAATTATCCCGCGCGATCCGCGAAGGAGAGCTTGCCGAGGTGGATCTTTTTGCCGATGGGTTTAACGGCCCTTCTTACTTAAGCAATCTTCTCGAAACTTACGACTACGGGAAAAAATCGGTCGCGCTCGCCCAAACCCTCAACGCCCTGTTTCCCGGCGCGGGCTATTTGTATATCGGCCAAAAAAAATCGGCGTTCACCGCTTTTTTCCTCAATGCGCTTTTCATCGCCGCGGCCTATGAGTTCTTCCACCACGGCCACACGGCGGGCGGCATCATTACCCTCGGATTCGAGACCGGCTGGTACTTTGGCGGCATTTATGGGGCCGGCGAAGAGGCGAAATACTATAACGAACGCCTGTACGAGCGGACCGCCAGCGCCTCCCTCAACGACCAGAAGCTATTCCCGGTTCTCATGCTGGAGCATTCGTTTTGAAGTTCATCCTTTGCTGCATCCCCATCCTTCTCTTCGCCTATCCTGGATATTTCGAGCCTTGGGGAAACGAGTGCGACCTGATATACAAGAGCGATGAGAAAACGGCAGCCGCCCTTTCGATTCCGACGCAAATCGCAGATGCGATCATCCGGTTCCATCAAGAGGTGATCTCCCCTGTCGACGGGCCGAGAAGCCATTACCGGCCATCGTCCTCGCGCTACATGCAGCTTGCCATGTACCGCTATGGCTTTTTGAAAGGCTACATTATGGGATGCGATCGGCTGCTGCGCGAAAACGACGAAGAGTGGGTTTACCGGACCATTGAAGTCGATGGGAAAACCTTCAAATACGACCCCGCCAAAATAGACAAATACAGATAACTATCTACGGGTAGGCTGATGGAAGAACAGCTCGAACTGAGCAGGTCCGCAAACCCCTACCGTCTTATGCTTCCCGACATAGGTATCGACGGGTTTGAGGGGGGCTTTTGCTTTTGAGATTTGTATTTAGAATAAAGAAGTCCCAAACCTACGGCAGTGAATCCAATGCCTCCAAGCACCGTACCCATTCCGAAGGTTGTTGGTTGGGTTGTCGTTGTTTTTTGAGATGCCCCAGTATCCTTGGTTTCTTGTGCTTTTGAACTTTCTGAGGATTCAGTGTTAGCCATAGCGTCTTTCTTAAACTCCTCTAGCGATGACTTGAAGTCATCTAACAGAGCCGCTTGGCATTCAAGGATGGAGTCCTTATCACATGTTGCGTCTTCTTTACTGTCTTCTTTTTTCGATGCAAATCCATCGGCTTTTTTGTATGAATGAGAAGACTCCCAAGAAAATGGCTTGTTTTCATGAAGAGAAATGCGGGTGGTCGAACTTTTCCCTACAGGATTGGAATTATAAGAAAAACCATGTGGACTATAATATAAAAAGTGCCAAATTTGGAAAAAACTTTCATTTCTTGTTATATTAATGCTAAAAAAGTGCGGCACATAGTCAGATTGAGACAATGTTACCGTAAAATCACTAATGTTGGAATTTGCGGTAGTCCTAAACATGTAATGCTCGCACATGCAAGTTGTAGTCACATACGAAATA
>CAYTXY010000037.1:0-12452 GCA_964441355.1 uncultured bacterium | reverse complement strand
TGCCGGCGGCCGTCTGAAAGGCTGCATGTCCCGCTCCTGTAATCGTGATCACGCTGACATTACTGCTATCGCCCGTGATGGTCAGAGATACGGGAAGAGCCGGCAATGATTTGGTAAGGGTAATGGTAGCCGGAGCGATCGCATGACCGTCGATCGTATCACCAGCCGCTGCGTTCAAAATGCACCAGGGAAGGCTTCCTACCATCGATTCGTTATCGGTACTATTAGTTATCATCAAGGTAGTTGCATAGGCAGGAAGAGCTGCCAACGCGATCAAAACTTGCAAAAATGGATAGGTTCGCATGAACCTAATACTAGAAAAAATATCGAATATCAAATAGGAAAAATTTGCTCGAGGCAAACGGAAAGGCGGATGTTCCGGGAAACCGCCAGCCTCGCCTCGTCGACGATCCTCTCTATTTCCGCTAAGGGCGGCAGCGGCCATTTTGGCTTCGGCGCATCGGGAAAAAAGAGGGGCGCCCCGCAGCTTCTTGCCGCTGCGTCGCGGTGCCACATGAGCGCTGCGGCAAAAATGTGCTCCACATCGGCTGCGTGTTTGACCGGGTCCTCGTTTTCGATATCTTTCTCGATCTCTTCGAGAGCTAAGCTTCGCTCTGGATAGCTCATTCTTTCGGCAAGGAGGCGAAAGAGCTTATCTTCCACCGGCGCTCGTATTGCAAGGTCGAATGCCTTGCCGGCCGAACCGTGGGCCCTTCTCGCAAAATGGCCCTGAAGCCCTTTGGCCGTGAGAAGGGATCCGATTTCCGTCTCGGATAAAAGCTGAAAGCGGAGAAGGCTGCAGCGAGACGCGATCGTCGGCAAGATCTCTTGCGGCGCGCTCGTCAAGAGAATGAGCACCGTATCGGGAGAGGGCTCTTCGAGCGTCTTGAGCAGCGCGTTCGCGGCCGCTGGCTGCATACGGTGAGCGTCGTGGATAAGGAACACCTTGGCTTTTGCTTCGAAAGGAGTCGCATGCACATCGTCAATCAAACCCCGCAGCGTCTCGATCGGATGCTGCCCGCTTTTCCCTCCGGGTCGAAGGACATGGAAATCGGGGTGGTTTTCCGCGGCCACTCTCGCTCCGCTTCCCAGCAAATGGATCGCCAAATCTTTGGCGAACAAGCTTTTGCCGACGCCGTCTGGCCCCGTGAATAGAAGCGCATGGGGAAGCCGCTCTTCAGCTACAGCTTTTCGGAGATAAGCCTTGATCGGCTCGTTTCCCAGGATCGACTCGAACATGAAAGTCATGATATCAAAATATTCTCATTAATTTCAACGCTTTGTATTTTAAGAACTTATAACATCTTGACGACTTTTCCTTGATAATTTACACTGACAGTTAAAGATATCAAGGAAAAACGGATGCAATTTTTGAAAAGACATCTTGGCGAACGGATTTTGTCGGCTTCGAAGCATTTTAAAGTCATCCTCCTCTTAGGAGCGCGCCAAACGGGAAAAAGCACCCTGCTTCAACACCTTTTGCCCCAAGCAAAAATGATTGTCTTCGATCCGGTCCAAGATTTGTACGAGGCGAGGAAAGATCCCGACCGATTTTTGAGTTTATTCCCAACCCCGCTTGTTCTCGATGAGGTGCAGTTTGCTCCGGAGCTTCTCGCTTCTTTAAAACGGCGCGTCGATGTTAGCGAGGAGATGGGTCAGTATTATTTGACCGGCTCTCAAAATTTCAGCGTCCTCAAATCGGTCGCCGAGAGCATGGCGGGACGGGTCGCCATCTTCCATCTCAATCCATTTACGACCCTTGAGCTTGCTGGGAAGGGCGATGAGAATGGGTGGTTGGACGCATATCTTAGGGACGCAAAGACATTTGTCAGATCCCACCGGCAAACGCTCTCCGGCCTGCCTCCTTTGAACGAGTTTCTTTTTCGCGGCACCTATCCTAGGGCGACAGAGATTCCGATTGGCGAACTGGAGACGTTTTTTCTTTCTTACATTCAAACTTACGTTGAGCGCGACGTGCGTCTGGTGGAAAATATCAGCGACCTTACGCAATTTGGAGATTTCTTGCGCTTATCGGCGACTGTGACGGGCCAAGAAATCAACGCTTCTCATCTGGGAAGGGAACTTGGGGTATCTTCGCAGACAGCAAGAAAATGGTTAAATCTCCTCCTCGCAACTTACCAATGGGTCGAAGTGCCTCCCTATCACGGCAATGCGATCAAGCGGCTCAGCAATAAGCGGAAGGGGTATTTTAAGGATACGGGGATCGCTTGTCATTTGATGCGCATCCATTCTCCGGAAGCGCTGGTTACAAGCATGAAAATGGGCGCTCTTTTTGAAACATGGATTGTAAATGTCATCCAAAGTCTTTTTGCCACCACATCGGAGGCGAACATGTATCATTGGCGATCCCATGGCGGCGCTGAGCTGGATCTTCTCCTAGAACGGGATGGGATGTTTTTTCCAATAGAGGTTAAGTGCAAGGCAAAACCCAATCGCTCAGATGCCTCTTCCATTGCCTCATTTCGCAAAACGTATCCTAAGTTGAAGATCATGCCAGGGCTGATCATCCACGCTGGAGACGAAACCTATCCGATCGATGAAGAAACTCTAGCCCTTTCCTGGAAATCGCTATAACTGTTCCCCTGCGCTCCCAGCGTCCCTAACCCTGCGTCTCGCGCGCTGCGCGCTAATAAAATTTTGATGTTATTGAGCAGGTTTAGATATTTTTCAAAAAAACTGTTTCAACCCTCCGGGTTGTTGAACTAAATGACCTAGATTCTGCCACATAAGGATGCAAAAATTTATTTTGTATACATCTAGATCAAAGATGTATACGAAATGAACGGTTTTGTATACATCATTATCATAATTAATTTGTATTTAGAGATTTATGGCTTTTCCAAAACTATAAAACTCCTAAATGCTTTTTTTCGATCTGGCTGGGAGATTTATGGCCGAGGACGTATTCTCCATATTGATGGATCATCTTGGCAATCAGCCCAGTCCAGCCCGTCTGCTGAGAGGCGCCGAGCCCCGCGCCGTTTTCGCCATGGAAATACTCGTGAAACAAGATGTAGTCTTTCCAGTGGGGATCTGTTTGGAATTTCTCTAGCCCGCCATAAAGAGGCCTTCGCCCTCTTTCATCTTTCAGGAAGATATTCATCAGCCTGTGCGAGATCTCCTGCGATACATCCCAAAGATTTAGCTCTTTTCCCGAGGCTTTGGGACATTCGACCTTAAAATCGGAGCCGAGGTAAAAGTGGTATTTTTGGATCGATTCGATCATGAGGAAGTTCAGTGGAAACCAGACTGGCCCTCTCCAATTCGAATTGCCGCCGAACATCGGGATCGTCGATTCGCCCGGCTCGTAATCGAGCCTGAATTCTTTGCCATCTAGATTCAAGACATAGGGCTCTTTGCCGAGCCTCTTCGAAACCGAGCGAATCCCGAACGAGCTGAACATCTGCTCCTCGTCGAGAACTTTTTCCAAGACTTTGCGCATCTGATCCGGGTCGGCAAGGCAGAGAAGGATCCGCTCGTCTGCCCCTTTGCCGACCTCTTCTACGATGTTTGCGATAAGCTCTGGCTTATGGTCGATGAACCACTGGAACCGTTTCCGGTATTCGGGGAAAGGGTGCTTGTCCGAGGAGACGCTCGTCGCAACCGCAAAGAGGGGGATCGCTCCGACAAACGTTGTCATGGGCGTTTTGATATTCCGTCCGTCCGGCAAGATCAAACGGCCGTGGTAATACCCATCGCCTTCATCCCAAAGCCCCTCTCCTTGACTATTCATAGCGTCCCCGATGAAGATGAAATGCTCTAAGAACTTGGCCGCCATGCTGTCATAAACCGGATCATCGATCGCAAGCTCTAACGCGATCTGCAAGAGGTTGAGGCAGTACATCCCCATCCAACCTGTCCCATCCGGCTGCAAGAACATCCCCCCTTCCGGGATCCCTTTCGTCCGATCGAACGCGCCGATATTGTCGAGTCCCAGGAACCCTCCCTCGAAAATATTCCGCCCGCCCGCGTCTTTCCGGTTGACCCACCAGGTGAAATTCAGGCAAAGCTTTTGGAAAATCTCTTCGAGAAACGCCCTGTCTTTGCGTCCCGTCTTTTTTTCTTCGATCTGATAGACGCGAAAAGCCGCCCAAGCGTGAACAGGCGGGTTGACGTCGCCAAAATCCCATTCGTAGGCCGAAAGCTGTCCATCAGGATGCATCATCCATTCCTTCGTGAGAAGAAG
Source organism: uncultured bacterium (assembly GCA_964441355.1). GTDB lineage: Bacteria > Chlamydiota > Chlamydiia > Chlamydiales > SM23-39 > CAIPFQ01. Next base: position 8,245 of record CAYTXY010000037.1, on the reverse strand, counting down.
CAGCTGATGCTTGGCAAAATCGGGATCGATCAGGGCAAACGTCACCGTGTGGAACGCCAAATCCCATGCGGCAAACCAAGGATATTCCCAATTGTCCGGCATCGAGAAGATATTCTGGGCCCTGAGCATCTTCCAGTGGCAATTGCGCCCCTGCTTCCGATCCGCTGGGGGCGGCGGCTGCGCCTCATCGCCGTTCAGCCATTGCTCCACATCGTATTCGTAGTACTGCTTATTCCAGAGCATGCCGGCAAACGCTTGCCTTTGGATGTTACGCATGTCCTCCTGAAGAGGAAATGGGGTGACGCCCTGGTAAAAATCGTCTGCTTCTTTGATGCGCGCATCAAACACCTCTCCAAATGGCTTGCCAAAAGGATCCTTGAGATTCCCCTCTTTGCTCAAGCGGAGGCGCACCGCCACATCGTTCCCCCCTGGCACCTCGATCGCGAAATGGGCGGCCGCTTTGGTGCCCTTTCTTAGCGGATTCACCGCGCTCTCATTGCCATGCACGAGGTACTCATGAAACGCGTCTTTGACATAAGGACCATCGTTTTCAACGCCAAAGAGCCGCTTTTTGTTCGTTTCGTTATCGGTAAAAAGCCATTCTTTGGGCTTTTCCGCATACAAATAATAAGATCCCAGCTCCTTGTGGTCGGCTTGGACTGCCGCCCCCTTCAAAGACAGCGTGGGTTTCAGCGCACCCTTCTCCCAGCTCCATGTGTTCCGAAACCAAAGGGTCGGCAAGAGGTGGATCGCCGCGCTCTCCTTACCCCGGTTTGCGACCGTGATCCGGATCAGTATGTCATCCACCGACGCCTTCGCATATTCGACAAAGACGTCGAAATAGTGATCCTCATTGAAAATCCCGGTATCTAAGAGCTCGTATTCGAAATCGCCCCGTCCCCGCCTCCCATTCTCCACGACCAAATCCTCATAGGGAAACGCCTCTTGAGGGTACTTGTAGAGCATCTTCATGTAGGCGTGGCTTGGGAGGTTGTCGAGGTAAAAATAGTACTCTTTGACATCTTCGCCGTGGTTGCCCTCGCTTCCGCTCAAGCCAAAGAGCCTCTCCTTCAAGATCGGGTCTTTGCCATTCCAAAGAGCAACCGCAAAACAGAGCCTTTGCTTGAAGTCCGAGATGCCCCCGATCCCATCCTCTCCCCAACGATACGCCCGGGAGCGGGCCTGGTCATGGGTCAAGTAGTTCCACGCGTCCTCATTCGCGCTGTAATCCTCGCGGACGGTCCCCCATTGCCGCTCGCTCAAATAGGGGCCCCAGTTCCTCCACGTGGCATTCTGCAGCCTTGCCTCATCGAGCCTTTTTTCTTCTTCCGTAGACATGAATTTTCCTATACCCCAACCCTCAAATATTTCCTATGAATTGCTGGAATCTCAATCGTTGTATGTGAACGTGAACAGACCTATTATTTGACAGAGATTTTACGAGGGTGGTTTGCAGACGTTTGACAGAGAATTATGCGACAAAAGCATAAATTTTAGCATTTTTTATAGCATTCATGCTATATTGTGGAAGAGGTGGAACAATGGATTTTTCAGAACAGATTCTTATCGAGGAGATTACGAAAGATGGTTCTAGGGCGTTGCAAACAGCTCGAGGGCTTTCTCCGGGGGCTCTCATTAGAATGATTCGCAAGCAAATAGGAATGCCCCAGGAAGTATTGGCTCGAAAAGCGAAGGTGCCCCAGTCGACGATCTCTCGTATTGAAAAGGAGCAAGGAGACCATAGCATTGCCAACTTAAGGAATATTTTACAAGCACTTGAGTGTGATCTAGTTGTCCTCCCAGTGCTTCGAGAGCACGTCAACGCAATACGGAGGAAGCAAGCGAGGAAAAAAGCCGAAGCCAAGGTGCGATATCTTATGGGAACGATGCACTTGGAAAAGCAACAGCCTGACAAAAAGTTTACGGATGCGCTCATTCAGCAAGAAGAAGAAAAACTATTGAACGGGCCTAATTCGACTCTTTGGAAAGAGGATGACAATCATGTTTCTTGAATTTCCAGAAGGAGCCACTCCACTTCATGATGCGAGCGAATTATTGATCTCCTGGGTTCGAACTATGGGCGATTTGAATCGTGTAGAGGCTGAGAATATTCTGCAAGCGCAAGAACGTTATTTGCGCGTCACTCCTTCGACCGGATGGCAATGGTTTCAGTATGGAGAATTTCAAAAGATCCATCGGGCTATGTTTGGAAAGGTATGGGCTTGGGCTGGCAGACAGAGAAAGGAGTCTACTTCTATCGGAGTAAAAACATGGTTGATCGGCACTAGGATTGCAGAGCTTTGCGAAGAGGTTATATCTTGGGCCAATTCTCCCATTGAGCTGTCATTTGTAGAAAAGAGCGCTCGCATCCATCACCGTCTCGTATTCATACATCCTTTTGAAAATGGAAATGGTCGATTTTCCAGGTTGGTTGCAGACCGTTGTCTTCTCGTGTGGGGTTGTCCATATCCCAAATGGCCGAGCAATCTTTCTTGTAATGGATCTATTCGAAAGAGGTACATTAGCAGTTTACAAGAGGCGGACCGAGGGAATTATGAAGCATTGGTTTTGTTGATGAAGGAACTAGGCGCCGCTGACCCTGGCTTGGAGATCCTATTTCAAAAGCCTAGATTGCGAGATGATCTGAAAGGAGCTGTAGGAGTTGCCAAACTAAAAGCATTGCTCAGACAGGGCGGCAATCCCAATGCTGCCACAGAGAACGGTCATCGAGTTTTACAACTTATACTCAAACACGTGCCGGATAATGGCACACGGTTGGCATTTCTCAAGTTGTGCATTGATCACGGCGCTGCAATAGATGATGTGGATAGGAGCGGACTCACGCCTTACCAAGTAGCTGTTGACATTGGGGATCGCGAATGCGCTCTATTTTTACGTTCTCAAGGAGCTCGCCCAGTAGCACCACCGGGTAGCGGGAATGCAAAACATTATGCGATGTTCCCAGAGTGACCCAAAACCCCAAATATTTCCTATGAATTGCTGTAATCTCAATTTCTTGGGTATCGTGGAAGCCTCTCGCTAAATCCAAGGAGAACAAAATGAGAAACAAGCTGTTATTAACTCTTTGCATCGCATGCGGCGCGCTCGGCGCTGTGGAGCTCCAGAACGATATCACCTATGAAATCCCGGAAATTGAAATTGCTTCGGTTCACGGGTTTAAGAAAATCCCAAATGTAGCGCAGTACAAAATGGCGGATTGGAGCCAAGCGGTCGGAATCGCTAAGGGGATCACTCTAAGCGAAGCCTATGCCATTGCGCAGGCAAATCCAGAGATTACGTTCTTCTTCTATACGAAAGGAGGACAGATGGTTCTCGAGAATGAAGACGGCAGCTACCGCGTCTTCCGCCATGGCGATACCGTATTTTTCTCCGGCGAACCCTGGTGGGGAACAGCGCCTGGCCTTGCCGATGGATACGTCAGATCTCGACAGTGAGAAGACAAAAAAAACCCTTCCGAAGTGGAAGGGTTTTCGCTCTTTTATGGGGACTTAAATTTAATACGTTATATTCGCAAATACGAAGTTAAGATCTCGTTGACTTATATCTGGAGTAATCCACTTTTGCAAGTTTGTTACTACTATGCCTAAATCTACTCTTCTGTTAAGTTTTAACAATTTTGCAAGATAGTTGAAGAGCTGGGTAAACTGATTGCCGTTTACTCTTTGGAACAATACTTCTAATCCATTCTCGAATGCTGGAGTAATTTTATCCGTAGGAATAGCAATTATCGCTTTCCATAACAGGATTCTATCTGCATCAAGCATAGAAGATTTTACATGTTTATTAATCAACTCTTGATGCTTTTTAGACGCTTTGGAAAGAACTTCAAATGCACTCCGCTTTGAGTCTGATTTAAACGAGCGGACATGCGTTTTAGTAAATCTCAGAAAGGCGTTAATTGAAGCATCGTAATCGGCACCATCATAATTTTCAGCAGCATTATTTGTGATTTTAAACAATTCCGTCCTTTCTTTTATCTTATCAATGCTTGGGAATGTTTCTTTTGATGTTATCTTGTGGATAAGATTGGCATTGGAAAGCAAAGTAAGTGGGGGAATGATCTTACCAGTAGACCCAGTAGCCTCTATAGTTCCATAAAAAGCACTATCGACCTTGGCAAATTTCTCAACATCATTTACAAAAGTTTCTCGATTAGCTTTAGGAATATTCTTAAAAATAGCCCAAACGTTCACTTGTTGTTCTGGAGTCATTATTGCCGACTTGATCAATCGATTTCCTAATTTAACATACTCTCCTATCTCATTTTCAGGAACTTCAGCTAAAAGCTCATAACAAGCCTGTTTGTATTCAGCCGGCACGCTCATTTGCTTAGCCTGTTTCAGGAAGGCATCTCGGCTATCAGTAGTCCGTTTCCAAGCGTTATCATCAGCTGCAACCAGTTGTGCAATATCTGGCGTTATTTGTTGTGCAATCTGCTGTGCCGCAAGTACATCCGCTGTAGCTTGAACAATAATTGGTACTAGTCCACCAGCTGCTCCACCAATGGCTATATTCGCCTGTGCGGCTTGGTGAGCTGCTGCAGCCGCTAGTGTAGCCGCCGCTGACGCCTGCTCTGCCTGAGTGACAAGTACTGCAGCCGCATCTAGATCGTGTTCTGCAGCTAGAATCTGGTTTTGATTCCCCGCTCCAACAACCCGCTGTTCAGCCGCCCGAACAGCCTGAATTGCTGCTAAAGCCTCGGCTGCAGCCGCGACTGCATTATTTGCAGCTGCTGTTGCTTGGGCAGTCACAGCCGCTTGTGCAGCCGCTGCTGCAGCTTGTGTTGCAGCGGCACTAGCCGCGTTTGCAGCCTGGTAAGCCTTATTTGCATTTTGTTCAGCCCTTTTGGCAAGCTTTAGCTTGCTTGACTTATACATAGCCTCAAGTTGACCTAAGTTTATAGCCACTAGGGTTGTTTGTTGTGCTGCCGCCTGTGTAGCGTTTGCATCTACCCCTGCTTGAGCTACATTTGGTTGTGCTCCACCAGCTAGTCCAGCATCTGCTGCTGCGGCCTGATGAGCTGCTTCAGCCTTTTGTGTTGCTTCCGCTGCCTTCTTTACTGCCTGTATAACTCGCTCTACAGCTGTGCGTATAGCTTGGTCTGCGGCCAGAATTTGTGCTGGAGTCCCGGCTGCTGCAGCCAACTGTGCAGCCGCCAGAACGGCCGTAGCTGCCCCTCTAGCCTGTGCCGCAGCCGTAAGTGCAGCCGTTGCTGCCTCTGTTGCTTTCCCATTCACATCCGGATTCGCTTTCGCAGCCGCTGCGTGAGCCTGTTGCGCAGCTAGATTCGCTTCGTTAGCTGCTTTCTCAGCCTGCTTTGCAGCGCCTGCAGCCCAATTTGCAAGATGTAACTTGATGGATGCCCCGTTCTGGATCAGTCTTTGAGTCGCGGCCAAAATATCCTTCGCTGGCAATCCAAGATCCTTGATCTGATTGAAGCGGAGTAACCCTTCATTAGAATTGCCTCTAAGCTCCTCATCAGCGATCCAGATGAAATTCTCAAGAACGCGAATTCTATCTTTCTCTGGCAATCCAAAATCTTTTATTAGCTGAACTGCATTAGCTCTTTCATTCTCGTTTTTAATCTTTTGCAATAATAATACGCCATAAACTAAATCCATTAAAGGCAATTTAAGATCTTTTAGTAGCTTAACTATATGAGATCTATCGTCCTCGTCAGGAATTTGTGCTAGAGCTTCAATGCCGTCTTTAATTTCGTTCACCGGAACATTAAGCTCTTGAACTTTAGCAACGATCTCGGATCTTACTTCAAGGTCAGGAATTTTCGTAAGTGCTTGCAAAATCTTATCGTTTATTTTATCCGCAGTAAATCCAAGAGATTTTAAAGATTTTAACTGCTTGAGAATAGTTGCGATTTCATCTGGCTTTGGAATATTAGCAACATTGATGAGCAAAGCTATGATCTTTCCAAATTCTTTAGGTTGACATCCAAGTTCAGCGAGCAACTTGACCGATTCGGATCTGACAGCTGCTGGAAGTTTCATCCTTTCATCAAGAACTGTCTTAATTGTTTTTTCGCTAGATATTTTTAAATCGTTTAGCAATTTGACAGATTCGACTATTTCAGCTCCTGGAAGCTTCTTAATCTCATCAAGAACAGTCTTAATTGACTTTTCTGGTATTTTAGTCTTTAAGTCATTAATGAAATTATAGACAACTTCTTGATCAGAAGACCGAACTTTCACGAAAACTTCTTCAGCGGATTTGATAGTATTAGGTTCATTCAAATTGAGTTTTTCGATATAGAGGTCAGCAGTCGCTTTAGCGCCTCCAGGGATATAATCCGTCAGGTTCCATTGACTCGATTTAGCATCCACTTTTTCCATTTTTTTGTGCGTGAATACTTGCGAACTTGCCGCAACAACCATAACTCCAACTCCGACTATAGCTCCCAAAACTGCTACTGGAGTGGCAGCAATACCAATAACGCCTGCACCAACCGCAGCGGCTGTAGCACCTGCGCCAAGAGAACCTACGCTCTTGGGGTAATCAGTTACACCGTTTTTTATTGCTCGCCATATTGTTGCTAATGTTCCAATGCTGCTCATATTATCTCCAATTATGTTATTAATTGTTGTTTACATTTATATTAATTATAACATATTTCTTAATTAAATTCAAAAGATATTTAATATTTTCTTATAACAAGAAATTAGTCGCAAGTCATTGATATACAATGTGAAGCGACAAAGAACGGCGAAACCCTAAGTAAAGAAAAAATCCCAATAATCGAATTTTTTTAATACCTTAAATCCTTAAGAATCAAATTTATATAAGTCGCTCATTCCCAGTATATTCGAACAGGGAACGCGACTTTTAATGGGATAAGAAGGGGCTGAGCGCCCTGAGGGACTCCCGAAAAACCGCTTCAGGCGATTGATCGGCGTTGATGAGATGGAAGCGATGGGGGTATTTTTTGCGGAGGGCGAGATACCCTTCACGGATCTTGGCATGGAAAGCGAGATTCTCAGCCTCGATCCGATCCAATGAATGGGTCTTTTTCGCGCGGGAAATCCCCTGTTTCGGATCAATATCGAGATAAAGGGTCAGGTTTGGCTCCAATCCCGCACAAATGAACTCACAAAAGGAAGCGACTTTATCCATCCCAAGTCCGCGCGCCATCCCTTGGTAAGCGATCGTCGAATCGTTGAACCGGTCGCAAAGAACGACTTTGCCTGCCTCTAGGGCGGGAGCGATGAGCTCGGAGATATGCTGGGCGCGCGAGGCGAGGAAAAGGGACAGTTCCGTATAAGGAGAAACGGGGCCTTTATGGTGAAGCAGGATCTTGCGGATCTCTTCCCCAAGGGGCGTGCCGCCAGGCTCGCGGGTCTTCAAGACTTGGCGCCCCATTCCCAAAAGGTGCTTGTAGAGGCTCTCGATCAGGGTCGTCTTGCCCGCCCCCTCTCCGCCCTCGATGGTAATGAAAATCCCGCGTTTCATCTTAATCCAAGGATTCCAAAGGCCCTGCTCCGGTATCTCCGCAGCCTTTGGCGGGCCAGGGCGGAGCCCTGCATTGATTTATCTATTTACTCTTCCCCGATCGCTTCGATCTTCTGGGCGCCGACGACGATGTCGTTATCCCCTTTCACGTTGACAAGTCGCACCCCTTGGGTCGAGCGGCCCATGACGCGGACATCGCGCATCGGGATCCTGACGGCCTGTCCTTCGGCGGACATGAGGAGAACGCCGTCGGTGTCGATCACATTGAGGGCCGCGACGACCATGCCGTTCCTTTCGGAGGTGATGATCGAGCGGACGCCGACGCCCCCGCGGTTTGTCTGGCGGAAGTCTTCGACGCGGGACCGTTTGCCAAAGCCGTTTTCGCAGACGATGAGGATAGTTTGATCCGGCGTGACCACCTCGCAGCTGACGACTTTGTCGTCTTTTTCGTTTTTGAGGGTGATCCCGCGCACTCCGCGGCCGACGCGGCCGATGGGGCGGACGAGGCTTTCATCGAACCGGACAGCCATGCCGCTCTTGGTGAAGATCATGATCTGCTGGCCGGGATGGGTGATGCGGGCTGCGATCAGCTCGTCGCCGTCGTCGATGTTGAGGGCATAAACCCCTTTGCGGCGCGGATTTGAGAACGCCGATAGCTCGGTCTTTTTCACGACCCCTTTTAGGGTCGCAAGGAGGATGCAAGCCTCCTCTTCGAAATTGCGCACTTTGAGGATGGCGGCGACTTTTTCATTTTCGCGCAAAT
>CAYTXY010000036.1:0-12586 GCA_964441355.1 uncultured bacterium | reverse complement strand
GTATCGACTCGACATAGCTGTTCCAGAGTTCAGGCTCGATCTTATTGTGGCGGATGGATTGGATCAATTCTCTTTTGCAGGTCGAAACCGATTTTCTCGGGCTCAAAATGGTAATAATTTCTTTGTCGCCGGCCAAACGGGCAATGTTGAGCATCCGCTCGAGTTGGATTCTCGTGAAGTTCATGTGTTCGCGGCGTTTGCGGGATCCCCGGGCAGCTCTTTGCTTTGGAGCGATCACGACAGGTCTATCAGCCTGTACGACGTGGCGTTCGATGATGATGGCCAGTTCCGAGGGTTGCTTGTTCTTCATTTTTTTCAAAGTGAAGTGGTGCATATAGCCCCCAGATTTCATAGGGAGATATTTGCAGAGCTCATTTTCTTTTTTAGCGCTGACTTTTTTGATTGCCCTTGCAATCACATCTTCGATATCTTTGGCGCCTTTCATTGCTTTTGTGTCTGTTTCTTTGTTTAATACGCTCATGAATACCATCCTAAATTTAAATTTACGAGAGCCAGGCGCTCCCGGAGTTGTTAATTCTATTTCTTCGGAAAAAAGTTTTTGATCTAACCGATGGAATTAATTTCTATTTCCTCTTCGGCGATCTCCTATGGTTCCGGAAATTATTGGGGATTATATAAAGGCTCTGTATTTTTTGCAAGAATTTGCATTTTTTCTTTTTTTCATCTTTGTTAAGCTCTATTCTTCATTCATAGAGATTGAAATATGACCGGTGTAATAAAAAATATTCTTTTGGCGCTCTGCATCGTGGCGACCGCCATTTCCTGCGCTCAAAAAAAATCTACATCTCCTCTTACAGAATGGATGAGTGAAAACGGTAAAATTAAAGTTCTTTCTACGATTGCTCAGATCGGAGATCTTGCGGCGGCAGTGGGCGGGGAGCGGGTCGATAGCTTAGTTCTCGTCCCTGGTGAAATGGACCCCCATAGCTACGAACTTGTGAAAGGGGATGGGGAAAAGTTTTCCAGGGCCGACCTGATCCTATATAATGGCCTTGGCCTGGAGCATGGGGCCGGCCTCTTCGCCCTTCTGAAATCGAGTCCGAAAGCGGCGGCCATCGGCGATGAAATCCGCCAGGCGGCTCCTCAAGAAATTTTGGAGAGGAACGGGGTTTCCGACCCCCACATATGGATGGATGTGTCTCTATGGCAAAGAGCGGCTTCGAGAATTGCTGAAAAACTAACGATCGCGGACCCTGAGGGATCGGCGTACTATGCAGCCCGGGCGGCGCTGCTCGAGAAGGAGATGGAAAGCACGCATATCTACATGAAGGATCTCTTACATAAAATTCCGGCAAACCGCCGTTTTCTTGTGACGAGCCACGATGCGTTCCGCTATTTCGCCAGGAGTTATTTGGCTGAAGACGGAGAGGCAGATTGGTCTAGACGTTTCACTGCGCCAGAAGGACTGGCTCCAGACGGCCAGCTCAGCCCGGCCGATATCCGGCACACGATCGATTTTCTTCGCGAGCATCAGGTCAGGGTCGTATTTCCCGAATCGAACGTGAGCCGCGACGCGGTCGCTAAAATCGCATCCGTGTGCCGCGAGCAGGGGTTCGAGGTGCGGCTTTGCAAAGATGCCCTTTACGGCGATTCGACGGGAGGGCGGCCCTACCTCGAGATGATTCGCAGCAATGCCGAGGTCATATTCAAACATTTGCAAGAGTAAATGCATGGATGATGTAGCCATCGAGACCGAATCCCTACATGTAAACTATGGAAAGACGGCAGTTTTGTGGGACGTTAGTCTTAAGATTCCAAAAGGCTGCATCGTCGGTATGCTTGGACCCAACGGGGCGGGAAAGAGCACTTTGTTCAAAGCGATTTTGGGACTGGTCAAACCCCTTTCCGGAAAAATCGATTTACTGGGAGGCAGTTTGGTCTCCGATGTGCGGCAAAAGATCGCCTATGTGCCGCAGAGGGAGTGCATCGACTGGGATTTCCCGATTACTGCGGAAGAGGTCGTGCTGATGGGCCGCTACGGCCGCTTGGGCCTTTTCGGCCGCGTGCGCAAGGCAGACAGGGAAGCGGCTGCAAACGCGCTCGATCTTGTCGGGATGCTCCCTTTGGCAAAACGGCAGATCAGTCAGCTCTCGGGCGGCCAGCAGCAGCGCCTTTTCATCGCCCGTGCCCTCGTCCAAGATGCCGACCTATTCCTTTTAGACGAACCATTTGCCGGCGTCGACATGGGGACCGAGAAAGCGATCATGGAAATTTTGAGAGAGCAAAGAAGGAAAGGCAAGACGATTCTGGTTGTACACCACGATCTTACGACCGTCGAGGAATATTTCGAATGGGCTCTTCTTCTGAATACAAGGCTCATTGCCTGCGGCCCGATCGCTGAAATTTTTACTAAGGAAAATCTCACACGGACAATCGGAAAAGGGCAGATGCTGTTCGATGAAGCGGCGGATTCCTTAAGGAAGAGACAAAGCGGAATTCTATGAATCTCTTCGAATTTTTCACCGATCCTGTACTCCGCGGACCGACTTGGGGCACTCTTTTCATGTGCGTCGCTTCTTCCTTAATGGGAGCTGTCTTGTTGTTGAAGCGGCGATGTCTTCTCGGGGAGTCTCTTTCCCATGCCTCATATCCGGGGATCGTCGTAGGAGTGAGCCTATTTGCCCTCTTTTTCCCCGAATATGGCGAGAGCGCTTTTTTCGGCGTCCTGGGAGGGGCGTTTGCCACTTCATATTTAGGCTATAAAGCCGTCGACTGGATGGAGAAAAAAGGAAAGGTCCGCTCCGATGCGGCGCTCGCGTTTGTATTAGCCCTTTTTTTTGGAATCGGAACCGTGGCCGCGAGCGCCATGCAATCGGCTCTTCCTTCTTGGCGCAATAAGCTGCAGGCGCTGATGTTCGGACAAGCAGCGACAATGTCCGACTTCCACATCGTTCTTTACGCCTCGCTGACATCGGCGGTCGTTTTGTTTCTCGTTTTCGGGTTCCGACGTCTTCAAGCCGTCCTGTTCGATGCGGATTACGCAAAGACCTCCGGCTTGCCTGTCCGGTGGATCGAGCGGGCCATTTTCTGGCTTTTCCTTTTTTCTCTCATCTTGGGGATGAAAAGCGTTGGGATCATATTGATCTCGGGAATGGCGATCGCCCCCGCGGTCGCAGCGCGGCAATTCACCGATCGCCTCCGTACGTTTTTTTGCCTTTCCGCACTTTTTGGAGCCTTGAGCGGTCTTGCGGGAAACATCGTCTCCGTTCTCGGAACAATCGCTCTCTCCAAAGATGGGGAGCGGCTGACCCTTCCAACCGGTCCCACCATCATCTTGGCGGGTGCCTTCATCGCATTGCTTTCCTTGTTTTTTGCTCCGAAAAGGGGATGGATTTTCCGCATTTGCAGGATCGCAGCTTTTCGCTTCCGGTGCTTAAAAGAAAACGTTTTGAATGGGATGTGGAAAAAAGATTCTTTTTCTTTGGAAGAACTGCAAAAAATCCACAGGATCTCCCCTTTGACCCTGCGGGGGATCCTCTGGCGTTTAAAACAGGGCGGATGGATCGACAAGCGAGAATCGAAACGGTACACCCTCACACCAGATGGGCGCCGGAAGGCGGCCTCTATCGTCCGTCTCCACCGACTCTGGGAGCTTTATTTGGCGAGCGAACTTGGCTTCTCTAACGAGAAAATCCATCTGCACGCCGAGGAGATGGAGCACATTTTGACACCCGATATCGAAGAAAGGCTGACTTGGCTCCTTGCCAATCCAAAAGTCGACCCGCATAGCCAACCGATTCCCGAAAGGTCGTTTTTATGAACAACCCCTATTGGAACAGCGGTTTTTTTGAATTTTTCGCGATTCTTTTTTCAAGGGCAGCCGATTTTATCTCCGGAGTGGGAGTAACGCCCGCCTCCGACGAGATTCAACTGGCTGTGCTTTCGGCTGTGGCTCTTTCATGCGGCCTTCTCGGTCCCTTCCTTGTCTTGAAGAGGATGACGATGTTCGCCAATTCCCTCTCTCATACGATTCTCCTCGGCATCGTCTTGGCGTTCCTTTTCGCAGGAAGGCTTTGGGGAGGCGAAATGTTTTCCCCGTCAACCTTGATGCTCGGCAGCCTCGTTGCCGCCCTTCTCACCGCTGCCATCACCGAAGGGCTTACACGGCTATTTCGTTTATCTGAAGATGCAAGCGTCGGCCTTGTTTTCTCTTCGCTTTTTGCTCTGGGAATACTTTTGGTGACTCTCTATACGAGAGATGTCCATTTGGGCGTCGAAGCCATTATGGGAAACGCAGACGCTCTTCAAAGCGGCGATTTCAAATTCGCCTCGCTCCTTGCCATTTTGAATCTTGCCGTATTCATCGTATTTTACAGGCAGTTCAAAATCTCGGCTTTCGATCGCCAATACGCCTCGACCCTCGGCATCTCCTCCTCTTTTTTCCACTATCTGCTCCTATTCCTCTCGTCTGCCGTCTGTGTGGGGGCTTTCCGGGCGGTCGGAGTCTTGCTTGTGTTGGCATTTCTCACGGGACCATTTCTGACGGCGCGGCTCTTTAGCCACCGCTTGTCCCGCCTTCTTTGGCTCAGCCCCGCCTTAGGCGTCTTGGCTTCTGCGATTGGAGTGGCCCTTTCCCGCTACTCGCTGAGCGCCTTCGACCTGCCTCTTTCCACAGGAGGGGTCGTCGTCTGCGTAATAGGGATGTTTTATGGAATGGGGATCATTTTGAGGAACCTTTTTATACCGCGACCGGTCGCGGTACAATAGGAGACTTTGGTTAGCGAGAATCCAACCAGGAATACAGAGAATACAGAACTGCCAAGAGACTGATACATGTTATTGCTGTTGCTAATACCCTATCAATTAATTCGGAGTTTTTATTCTCCTCTATCATTATCATCCCAGGAGCCATCGTCGTACGCTGGTAAAAACCAAAGAAGCCAGGAGACATTTTGTCAAGGATGACGTTGCGTTCTTGGTCGGAGAGCTTTTTCTGCAGGTAGCAACGAAGAAGAGCGTAATCTCTCTTACTTTCGTCAGGAATTTGTTCACAAATGCGTAGAGCGTCTTCCAGATTGACCGAACTCCTACCAAGCAGCTCTCCCAATGCACGGTAACGAAAACTGGCACGAGGAATACTTTCGGCTATGAATCGCGCTTTTTTATTATCGACTTCATTTTTAGCGAGTTGCTCCAATTTGTGTCTATCGTCATTGGCTGCAATCACATCATCTCGTAGCAATACTGTGATACCATCGAATATATTCGCGTAGAATACTAAGGGCTTATCTTCCAGGGCGATTGCAAGTTCCCTACGCGATTCAGCAGGAAGTTTTTTCCACACTTTTGCAACAGTATTTGGATGATGCAATTGCAACTGAAATGGCTGGATCTTCATGCGCTTCTGTTCTGTTCGTGCAAGAAACTCAAAAACCTGAGACATCAATGCTTTCGCTGCCGTGCAAGTTCGCGCAAACCGTGCCACGTCTTGTAAAGAGAGAAAAGACCCAATTTCCCACCACACATCATTTGCGATGCTAATTTTAGGGATAATAGTCATGAAAAATATCCTTTAAAAAATTATGTTTTCATTGCATTATACATGAGATTAAATAACATATACAAGTTAACAATTTTAAAAAAATCATAACCGACTGAATTTTAGATATTTGTTGAATGAGAAAAAATCCCCTTATCCCTTTGAACGGCAGCTCGGCTAGAATGTCGGCCCTTCAGGGCCGAGTCAAGCCGGGGTCCCCGAAGACGCATCGTCTTTGGGGTGGGGGCTATCTGTTGGTTCGCGTCAAGGAACTTGCCGCCCCTTACGGGAGGAGAATCTCCCTCCTCTCAGGAGGGAGTTCTTCAATTGGCGTTTTTTTTAATGAGATAGTCCTGATATGCAAAGGTTTTTTATTGAGATCGGCGCCGGCCCATGGTAAATTGCCAGCATGAAACGGATCGCCCTGCTAGGAAGCACCGGATCTATCGGCAAAAGCACGCTGCGCGTCGTGCGCCATCTGCCGGAAGATCTCGAAATCGCGACTATCGCCGCTAAATCCAATATCGACGAACTTTATAGACAGGCTTTGGAATTTCACCCAAAACTCATCGCTGTTTACGATGAGGATCAAGCCCTCCTGCTCCAAAAAAGACTTCCCCATATCCCCGTAGTGCCGGGAATGGAAGGCCTCATTGCGGCCGCTTCTTATGAGGGGGCCGACTTTACGATGCTCGCTATGACCGGAAGCGCCGGTTTGCTCCCTGCGGTTGCTGCTATCGAAGCTCGTAAACAGATCGGCCTTGCCAATAAGGAAATTCTCGTTTGCGGAGGGGAATGGATCAGCGGTCTTGCCAAACGGAAAGGAATCGAATTGATTCCTGTCGATAGCGAGCACTGCGCGCTGCATCAATGTCTGCGAGGCCAAGAAAAATCGACAGTCCGCCGCCTTATCCTGACCGCTTCAGGGGGAGCTTTGCGCGACAAAACGGCCGAAGAGCTGAAAAAGGTGACCCTCCAAGATGCCATGGCCCACCCCACTTGGCACATGGGCGCAAAAGTGACCATCGATTGCACGACGCTCATGAATAAAGGCCTTGAAATGATCGAGGCGCGGTTTCTCTTCGATATCGACCCTGAGCGGATCCATGCGGTGATCCATCCTCAAAGTCTGATCCATAGCTGCGTAGAATTCGTAGACGGCTCCCTTTTGGCCCAGATCGCAGAGCCCGATATGGTCCTGCCGATCCAATACGCACTGACCTATCCTGCAAGGAAACCGGGGATGCTGAAACCTTACGATTTTTTGAAGAACGGCACCCTGACTTTTCATCCTCCTGATAACAAAAGATTTCCTTGCATGCAGCTCGCTCTCGATGCTCTCAAGGCGGGGAAGAGCTATCCCTGTTTTCTCAATGCGGCCAACGAAGTTTTAGTCGAGAGGTTCATGCAAGGAAAGATTCCTTGGATTGCAATTGGCGAAAAGCTGGGCAAATTAATCTCTTCACACCTACCCCAGGATGTGCTAACCTTAGAGGCAATTCTTGAGGTCGACAGGATGGCCAGGCAACTGGCGGCGGCAAGTTAGAGCTGCCCTAACGCTGGCGCCCTAGACTCGGACGAGGTTGGATGGAAAGTATATTGTACACTCTTCTTGCTATCTTGGGATTAGGCTTTCTCGTTTTCATCCATGAGCTCGGCCATTATTGGGTTGCGCGCAGGGAAGGGATGCGCGTTATTGCCTTTTCGATCGGTTTCGGCAAGCCGGTCTACACTTGGGTGCGGGATGGGGTCAAATGGATGATCTGCATCCTCCCATTCGGCGGCTACGTGCGGATCGCCGGCATGCAGCAGGAAGGGAGCCGCGAGCCTTATGAAATTTCGGACGGGTTCTATGCGAAGAAACCCTGGCAGCGGATCAAAGTAGCTCTGGCCGGTCCAGTGGTCAATATCGTTTTCGCGCTTGCGGTCTTTACCCTTCTTTGGGCGACAGGGGGAAGATCCAAGCAGTTTTCTGAATTCACGAGCCGCATCGGTTGGGTCGACCCCCATTCCGCCTTGTACAACCTTGGAGTGCGCCCCGGCGATGTCATCGAAAGATACGATAACCATCCGTTCCATGGATTCAAGGATCTTCTCGTCGCTTCTCTCATGGATGACAAGACCACGAGGATCGAGGGTTATAAAATCGACGCCCTTTCTGGAAAAAGGACCGATTTCGATTACACGTTGAAGACCTATGAAAACCCTCAAATGACTCAAGATAAGCTCAATACCATCGGCGTTTTCTCTCCCGCCCAGTATTTGATTTATGACGGCCACGGGTCCGGTTTTTCGGGATCTCCCATCGAAGGGAGCGGGATCGAGGCAGGAGACCGAGTCCTTTGGGTCGATGGGGAATTGGTCTTTTCGGTCCAGCAGCTTAGTACACTCACGAACCAGTCGACGGCATTTTTAACCGTTCAAAGAGGGGATCGGATCTTCCAAACAAAAGTGCCCCGCATCCAATTGAAAGATCTCAAGATGACCTCTCCAGAACGGGCCGAAGTGGGCGATTGGCAGTATGAAGCGGGCTTAAGAGGAAAGCTGCAAGATCTCTTTTTTCTTCCGTACAACCTCTCTCCGCAAAATGTCGTTGAAAACCGGATCGACTTTTTGGATCCGGGGGAGCAAACGGCCGCCTTCCAAAAATGCCAAAGATGCACCTATTTCACTCCTCTTGAAGAAGGGGACAGGATCATCGCCGTGGATGGAAAAGCCCTCCAGTTTTCCCACGAGCTGCTTCAGGCTCTTCAAACCAGGCACGTTCTCGTCATTGTGGAAAGGGATCCTGCCGCCATCGAAAAAACCCTATGGACGCGGGCTGATGGGCAATTTGAAAATTTCAACCGCAAGGATCTCTCTTCGATCATCGCATCGATTGGGACGGAGCGGCAAATCGATCACGCCAGCTCTCTCTATCTTTTGAAACCGATCGTCCCTAAATCCAAAACCGAACTCTTTCTAGGGGCCGAGCAGCAAGCGGCTCTATCTAAAGAACAGGCGGCGGCCAAAAAAGAGATCGAAGGGATCCGGGATCCCGCAAAAAGGAGCGCGGCCCTCAAGCAATTTGACAGCGCGGAGAGGCGGCTGGTCTTAGGGCTTTCCATGAGGGATCGGGAAGTGATCTACAATCCCAACCCCATTCAGCAATTCAAAGCGGTGGTGGTCGATACATGGCGCACCCTAACCGGTCTTTTTTCCGGAATGCTCAATCCCAAGTACATGAGCGGTCCTGTCGGGATCGTCCATGTGGTCCATCAGAGCTGGATGGTGGGGGTGAAGGAAGCCCTCTTCTGGATGGGAATCATCAGCCTCAACCTAGGGATCGTCAACCTCCTCCCTATTCCGGTCCTCGACGGCGGGCATATCATGTTCTCTCTCCTCGAAATGGTGAGAAAACGCCCTCTGCGCTCCAAAACCATGGAAAGGCTCGTTCTCCCCTTTATCGGGCTCCTGATCGCCTTTTTCATCTACATCACATATCAAGACATCGCCCGCCTCTTCTCTAAGTTTTTGTAGGCGGCGTGTCGCTTCTTTTTTGGGGTGCCTGCTTCCCTTGAAAAGTGTCCGCAACCCCGCCTCTGTGGGTGTCTTAGCTCTGTGGTTCATTTTTCAACATAGTCTTGTAGACAGGTCTTTTTTTTAACCCCTGCTTCCTCTATTAGCCTGAATTAGGTGGCCATTGAGAATCAGTGTTTCCTTTTTCCTGTGTTTAATCTTATTCGGCGGGTGTGTCCGGATTCCAGATTCGGAAGTGGCTCTGCCCGAAACTTGCTCTGGGGTTTCGGGAGCGGTAGAGGAAGCGATCCGAGAGGGAAGCTTTGAAGCCGGCGAGTGGATTGAGCAAAAATGGTGGGAGCGGTTCGATGATTCTGTATTGAATGACTTGATCGAGCGGGGCATCCGCACTAGCCCGAGTTTGGCTTTGGCTCGCGAACGGCTGAAGGCCGCGGCGCAGGTGGCTTTGCAAAAAACTGCGGCTCTCTATCCCGAACTCGATCTTGACGCCGTCGATTTATGGGTCCATTTAAGTAAAAGTGGCTTTTTCCGGGCCTACGCCCCAATGATTCCCGCGGTCGTCAACGATTTTTATATTGGCCTTTCCTTTAGTTACGAATTCGACTTCTGGGGAAAAAATCGGGATTTGATGAACGCGGCTTTAGGGGAGGCGGCAGCGAGCGCAGCCGAAGCGATGCAGGCCGAACTGATCATGACCACCTCGATCGCCTACACCTATTTCGAATTGCAATTTTTATTGAAGAAAAAAGAGCTGCTCGAGGCCCGCAAGATGAACCGGCAATCGGTAGCGGCGATTACGGTTCGGCGGCTGAAGGGGGCTCTCGACACCTCCTTCGAGCCCCTTGCGGCCGACTCGGATACTTTGGATCTAGAGGCTGAAATCCAAGAGTTGGAGATCGATATCGCCGAGCATATCCATAAACTGAAGGCGCTCGCCGGCATGCAGCAGGATGTTGATTTGGACGTTCGAAAGGTCAGCCCAAAACCTCTTCGCCTGGACTTGCCGGATACGCTCGGGTTGGATTTGATTGCGAGAAGACCCGACTTGATCGCCTTGAAAAGACACTTGGAGGCGGCAGGCAAAGAGGTGGATGCGGCAAAGACCGATTTTTATCCGAACATCAATTTGCGGGCCATCCTTGGGACGGAGAGCGTCTTTTGGTCAAAGCTATTCAGGGGAGATAGCTGGAATGTGGCTGCCTTGCCTGCGCTCCATCTGCCGATCTTTACCGCTGGAAGGATCCGGGCGCAGCTTTATGAAAAACTTGCCATCTTCAATCAAGCGGTCTACTCGTATAATGATTTGATTTTGCAAGCGGCCAAGGAAATCGCCGATAGCCTGACGAAAATCTCAAAACTTCTTCAAGAGATCGAAACTAGGAAAACATCGCTCAATATTGCCCTCTCCCAAGAAGCGATCGTCATGCGCCGCTATTTAGGCGCTGTGGCCGCATATACCGATACTTTAACGGCCGAAGACAAGGTCCTTCAAAAACAGCTCATCTTAGCTACCGTCGAATATGGGACGCAGCTTGCCGAGATCGACCTTATCAGAGCGCTTGGCGGAGGATTCCATGAGTAAGGATCCTCAGCCAGTGAAAAAACACCGCTACCGGCAGATCTGGATCCTTGCCATCCTCTTTTTTCTTCTCTGTGGCGCTGGATGGCTGGCCTATTGGGTCATTTGGGGGCAGTTTCGAGAAAAGACCGATGACGCCTACGTCAATGGGAACATGATCATCGTCAAGCCGTTCGAAGAGGGGATCGTCGTCTCCGTACTGGCAGACAACGCGCAAATGGTCGAAAAAGGGAGTGTTCTCGTTGAGCTCAATCCGCACGATTTTGAGATTGCCTTGGAGAGGTCGAAGGCGGAACTTGCGGTAGCGGTTCGCGACGTTGTTCAGATGTTTTTGAAAACGGAAGAGCTCCAGTCCAAAATCCGGGTCTACGAGTCGCAGGTGATTCGGGCGAGGCTGGATTACGAACATCGGGCGGACCTCGTTTCGGATGGAAGCGTTTCCCGCGAAGAATTTGAGCATAGCGAAACGGACCTTATGCAAGCGATGGCTGCATTGGAAGAGACCCAAAAAGAATGGGCGGAGGCCGTATCTGAAATCCAGAATACGACGCCTTTCACACACCCGAGAGTCGAGATGGCCAAAGCGGAAGTGAAAAAATCCTATCTGGCCCTTCACAGATGCCAGGTGCTGGCTCCGGTATCGGGGATCATTTCGCAAAGGAAAGCCCAAGTGGGGCAGTGGGTGGGGGCTGCGGAGCCTTTGATGGCGCTTGTTCCTTTGGAAGAAATTTGGGTCGATGCGAACTACCGTGAGGTGGAGCTGAAAAATATCCGGATCGGCCAGCCGGTGGCGCTCAAAGCCGATATGTACGGCCATGACACTGTTTTCCATGGGCAGATCGCAGGGCTAAACCCTGGAACTGGAAGCGTATTTTCTATCTTGCCCCCCCAGAACGCGACAGGCAATTGGATCAAGATTATCCAGAGAGTTCCTGTGAAAATCAACTTGTGCCCCGAAGAGATCAAAGAGCATCCGCTTGTTCTTGGCCTTTCGATGACGGCGAAGGTAGATACGCATGAGAGATCGGGAAGGAGGCTTCCAGAGGCTATACAGCCCGCCCGCCCGATTTATCAAACGGATGTCTACATGGATGAGTTGAATGGTGTCGGCGAGATGATCCAAGAGATCCTTACGCAAAACTGCTCTTGTGAAATCAGACATGAATCCTAAGCCTCCCCCTTTTACCCCGGTGCAGCGTTTCTTGTTTTTACTCTTCATCTCGGTCGTCACACTGCTGCTCGTCCTCGACTATTCGGTTGCCAACATCGCGATCCCTTACATTGCAGGCAGCCTCTCGACGAGCGTCGATGAGGGGATCTATGTGATTACCTTCTTCTCGATCGGCAATGCGATCGGGCTTGCAATGACGGGTTGGCTGACCCGGCAACTCGGACAAGTGCGGCTCCTCCTCGTCTCGATCGCCTTATTCACGTTTTTTTCTTGGATCTGCGGCCTCTCGCCGAATCTCCTAACGCTCGTCATCGCCCGTTTTATCCAGGGTTTAGTGGGTGGGCCGATGATCCCCTTGAGCCAAGCGATCCTCATCAAAGAGGCCAAGCCGGAGCACCGTCCGAGGGATTTATCTCTTTGGAGCACAACGGTCATCGCGGGCCCTGTCCTCGGCCCGCTGCTTGGCGGATATATCGCCTACTGGTACGGTTGGTCGTGGATTTTCTATATCAATATTCCCATAGGGATTGGATGCTTTATTGCCCTATGGTGGCTACTCAGGGGCCGGGAATCTGAGATTGAACCCTCCCGCGGCGATCTTTTTGGAATTTTTCTCCTTTGCGTTTCTGTCACCTGTTTGCAGATTTTTCTCGATAAAGGGCAGCAGTGGGATTGGTGGAACTCGAGGGCGATCGTAGGCATGTTCATCGCGTTTATCGTCGCTACAGTTTTTTTCGTCATCCGGGAACTCGATACCCCTTATCCTTTTTTCCAAGTGATGCTTTTTAAAATTTTTTCCTTCTCGTTTGAGATCGGA
>CAYTXY010000035.1:0-12688 GCA_964441355.1 uncultured bacterium | reverse complement strand
CATTGGGGCGTCGCTTGCAAGGTGCGTGTTAACAAATTGTTTACCCGTCTCTGGCCATCTCGAATAACTGCTTTGTTCATAGAGAGAGTTTGTCAGGTTGATGACAGAGGTTGGGACCGAAGAGCTCGATTTGCCGTTTTTGAAGTCTTGTTCGGCCTGCGTCACAAAATCATTGAGGTGAACTGGGACTGAACCCATAGCCCACCAATAGGCGCCATAGCACGCAGCGGAGACCGTCCCGAGCTTCAGGATTCCGAATCCGAAAGCTTTTAGAGCGGTCGGATAATCCTTTCTCTTGCAGGCTGCAAACCCTTCTTTGGCGTTTGAAATGCCAACCCATCGAACGAGTCGCGACCCTAGAGAGATTTTCCTTTCCTCAGAGTCAATGTCAATTCTATATTTTATTTGACTTTCTTTTAAATTTGAAATTACCATAAATAACCAGGATGTTAAATGTTAATTAACTTGCAATATATTAACACATATATTAAAATAGTGTCAAACATTAAAAAATTAAGGTATGAACATGAACTTCATCGATCCCTCTATCGCGAAAGATTTCGGCAGCCAGTTTGCGCAAGGCATTGTAGGTGGGATGGCTGCCAGCGTCGATCCAGCTGCCCTGGCAGGAAATTTCTCCTCTATTGCCACAAATGTGATCAAAAATCTCGATTTAAGTGATATCTTTGGAGCGGCCGCCAATCAAACAAACCAAGGCCTTGGTGGGTTCATTAACGGAATCAACACAGGCAAACTTGGAACGGATATCTCCAATCAAATCGACAATTTTTTCAAAAACATCAATACCGCAAAAATGACGGGAACTGCGGGAGGAAAAATCAACGAAGGTGTCAATAGTTTTATGGATGGCGCCGACATCCCGGACATCATGGACCGCCTAGGAAAGGAAGCGGAACAAGGCCTGAAGCAAGGATCGCGGGGACTCGGTAAGGGAGCTAGAGCTGCTGCCACGAACGTGTTAGGACAAGTTGCGCAAGGGGTGACTCTCGAGGTTCTGCCTTGGGTTGCCGCCGGGATCATGCTTATCACTGCAGCACCCCTCTTTATGTACTATCTCTATTACAGGGCCAAACACTATATCGGATCTCCGAAGCTTGCGACAGAGGTTCGGCAACGAACGATCTTTACACCCCTCACTGAAAGCGTGAACGACGTGGCTTCTTGGGCCATGAAGAGTGGATCTAAACCGGTATTCAACGCTGAGATCACCCGCCGTATCACGAACATCACCCGCGCGACGAACAATATCCGAAGAAACGGCGGTTATTTCCAAAACGTCCTCTTCTATGGACCTGGGGGAACTGGAAAAACATTGATCAGCGAATTCATCGCGAAAAACTCAGGGATGAGCTATGTAAAGATGTCCGGTGGCGACTTGGCCCAGTACATCAAGCGAGGAGAGCACGTCACTGAGTTAAACAAGCTCTTGGACAAAATGAACCATTCTTGGCGCCCCTGGTCAACCCGTCCTTGGATTCTTTTCATCGATGAAGCGGAAAGCCTCTGCCGCGATCGATCGAAAATCCCGACGGCCGAACTCCTAGAGCTGCAAAACGCATTCCTCAACCGCACCGGAACTCAAAGCACCCGATTCATGATCATCTTAGCGACGAACCGGATGGAAGATCTGGACGAAGCCGTGTTATCCCGTATGGATCATAAGATCTACATCGGGCCTCCTGCAGAGCCGGAACGGGTTGAAATCATCAAGTCGTATGCTCCAAAATTCTTCACTGCCTCTGAACAGGCCGCTTTCTTTAAAGCCCCTCAAACCGCTCAAATGGGGAAGGTGACAAAAGGATTGACGGGCCGCGCGCTCTTCAAGCTCCTCAATGACGTCGCCAATAAAAAAGCGGCGACGGCAGATCAAAAACTGACACAAGAGATGATCGATATAACGGTCAAAGATATGATGCTCCAGGAGCAAGAAGTGGAGGAACGGCGCGCCCAAAAAGAGGGAAAGATCATCCAAGACGCCGGCACACCGCGAGATCAACCTCGATTCCTCCCCGTATCTCGTCCGGGAATCTTTTCTCGTTAGCGATTCTGTTCTGCGGATAACCGATCCAGAGGCTATTTGTGATAGGGGCTGCCGCTCACTATTTCAAGAGCTCGGTAGAGTTGCTCCATTAAGATCAGCCGCACCATCTGGTTCGTGAAGGTGAGGGGAGAGAGGCTCCAGCGGAAGCGCGCTCCCTTCAAAATGTCCGCAGGCAGGCCGTCCGGCCCTCCGATCGCGAATGCTGAGCGCGCCCCTAAGCGCATCCATTTTTTACAAAACCCTTCGCTGCTCAATTGTTCCCCCTTGACATCGAGCGCGATCAGGATCGGTTCCTTTCGTGCTAAAGCGATAAGCGAAGCGTCATCTTTTGCGAGCAGCCACTCTATCTCCAACCGCCCTTGCAGCCTTTTCTCGTATTCGGAGAGCGCCTGTTCGAGCCAGGTTTCCTTTGTGCGCCCTACGGCAATGATTTTGACTTTAAACATCCATCTCCTAAAATATCGATATGCTTCCTGTCATCTACTGGGATCCGAACCCAGTGATTTTTACCTTTCCTTATCTCCATTTCCCGATCCTTTGGTACGGAGTGTTTTTCGCTCTCGGATTTTGGTTTTCATTTCTGATCGTCGTCCGCATTCTCACGCGCTATTTCCAACATCTTTACCCTAAGAAGAGCCCATCTGAACTACAGGAAAAAGCGCGCCTTCTCGTCGACAGGCTGACGGTCTACATCGTCATCGGCACCATCCTCGGCGCCCGTATTGGCCACTTCATCTTTTACGAGCAGCCCTCCCAATACCTGGCCGATCCCCTAGAGTTTTTCCGGTTCCGCAATGGGGGATTGGCAAGCCACGGCGCCGCAATCGGGATCATTGCCGCGACTTTTCTTTTTAGCATCCGGATTCGGAAAAAATATCCCGATCTCACCTGGGTGAGGATCCTTGATTTTATCGCAGTTCCCACACCGCTTGCCGGGGCTTGCATCCGGATTGGCAATTTCTTCAACCAAGAAATCTTGGGCACGACTACAAATCTTCCCTGGGCCGTCGTTTTCGGGCACCCAGCCGACGGCAGCCCGCCTGGTCCGCGCCATCCGGCGCAGCTCTACGAAGCGCTTTGGTATTTGGCCCTTTTTTTCATCCTATGGCAGTTGAGTAAACGGCCCTCTTTCCTTCGCAAACAAGGCAAACTAATCGGGCTTTTCCTCATCTTGGCCTTCTCATTTCGATTCTTCGTCGAATTCCTTAAGACGGAGCAAAGCCATCTTTTGAGCTCATCCTACCTGACGATGGGACAGATCTTAAGTCTCCCGATGATTGTACTCGGCTTCCTCTTTTATTTTGTCTGTGGCTCGAGAACCTCGGTAAGAAAGGTCTGAGTCCCGCTCCAAGCGCGCATTGCTGACACAGGATCGTAAAGAATGCCAGCTTCAGGGTCGCTCGCCCCAGGCGTTGCAAAGGCATGCATAGCATTGCCAAAAAGATGAACTTGCCAATCTACCTTAGCCAGACGCATCTCATTTTCAAAACGGCGTAACTCCTCAAGGGATACGATGGGATCGAGGTAGCCGTGAAGGACAAGAATTTTCGCTCGGATGGCACTTGTGAGCTCCGATGGCGGGGGATCAAAGTGTCCGTAGATGCTGACTGCCCCCTTCAAATCTGCACCGCTCCGTGCAAGGTCAAGAGCGCATATCCCCCCAAATCCGAAACCAAGGGCAGCGATGCGCTGAGCGTTTACATACGGCAAATGGGAAGCCGTTTCTAGAGCTTTGAGGGCGCGTCTTTGCAGCAAGCGGCGATCTTGGATAAACGGTTTCTTCAACGCCGCTTTCTCTTCTTTCGATTTTCCCAAAACGCCTTTCCCATACATATCGAGAGCAAAGCCGACATAACCTTGCTTGGCCACTAATCTTGCCTTCTCACAGATAAACTCGTCTCTCCCGCTCCATGCATGGCATAGGATCACGAGAGGCCTTTTCTTTTCCTTGGGAAAGGCTACGAACCCTTCGAGGTCGACGGTTCCATCGTGATAGGGGACGAGTGTTGAGTGCATATTTTTTTGAGTATACTTATCCGTCTCAAAAAAGATGTCAAATCAAAATCTATTACTGGGGTAGGCACTTGAAAACAAATCAAAAAAAACAGATGCTCGTAACCTTTTATTCATTTAAGGCTAACTATGATTGATGAAATCAACCCCGATGCGAACTACTCCTTCGGCTGGGTCGATCAAACGAGATCGATGACTCCAATAGCAACTTCTTCTTTTACACCTGTTACGGACAACATCTCGACAGACTTGAGAAAATATTTCTTCCACAAGTTGGAGAAGAAGGGTTTCTGTGAAGCAGAGAAGATTTTTGACCAATTTCTTCAAGCTGGGTTTTCACAAAAAGCTGCTATTGCCCTAACGGATAGAAAGTTCTTACCTGCTCCACACAAGGCTGGTCATGGAAATTATTTAAGAAACGTGATTGGGGACGAACTGTTTCAAAATGAGCAAATCGCAAGAAAAGGGGCAGCAGGCAAATCGAAGAAGCACGAGTATACAAAACAGATGCAAACGGGTAGCAATCCAGCAGGACAATACGTCCTCGGCATTATAGAGATGGCCGCAGGGGTAGGTTTAATGGCGGCTGGAGCGGCCGTAGAAATTGGATCTTTAGGAACACTCACAGTAGCCGTTGCCCTTGAAGAAGTAGCAGCGGCAGCATTGGTGGCTGATGGATTCGCGCGAACAATGAACAACAGAGACATTTCTTTAGATAGGAACATCCTGCCTGCAACTTGGAAAAGTTCTGATCTAGATGGGCCGCTATACAAAAACGAAAGGGCTGATCCAAGTTTGCCTACAAACCCAGACGATTTGCTAAAAAAGCCAGGTTGGAAAGAAACTTCGCATCCAGAAGCCCGGGAAAATGGGCATAGGACATTTGAGAATGAGAAGACAGGGGAAAAGTTGAGACACGACAAAGGGAAACCTTGGGAAACAGGATACAAAGCAGACGATCATTGGCATCGGCACAATCCCAACTCAACAGGCGATATTGATAAATATTTAGATTCAAAAGGGAATGCTGTACCGAACGGTCATCCAGATTCACATTTATACCCTGGATAAGGAGCTGATGTTATGAATTTATCAAAATGCAGCGGTTACTTTCATGATGGCAGTTTAGTCAATTTCAAGCATGTTGGGAATAATGTCGAGATTTCAATGATAAGCGCAGAGATAATTCCTGAGCATAAGATAGAGGACATTCCGCCTTTAAATAAAAATAGAATCACAGGAAAGCTTTGTATAGATGGGATTAGACAGATAAAAATAAACAAACGCCCATTTACTGGCGTCTTAAAAAAAACGTATGATAGTGGAAGCATACTGGATTTTGAGGTTTTCAGCCATAAAGTCGTCTTAGGCATAGAGTGGACGGATTACCCTCCCAACCCGCGCAAGTCCGATTTTTCAACAATCGAAATTGAAGCAGAAAAAATTCACTGGGAAAACATTCCGGATATGCACAACCCATTTGCTGACACGAAGTGAGGACCGGTAGCTTCTCTCTTGTATTCAACGAGATATAGATCTTGGGGGCGCCTTTAAGTCATTTTGCAAACGATAAGAATGATAAAGTCATTTCGCCGCATTGCGGCGATCGGCGAAGCCGAACGGTTTTTCGTATCGTTCAATCGTTAAATCGTTTCAATCGTTGACCCGGAGTACCGCCTTTGCGTGGATTGTCTTTTTCGGGCCTATAGATTGCCGATAGAGCGGAGGTGGTTCGCTTTTTGCAATTCCTGTTGGTGCTGCGACCTGCGTCTTGCATAGATCCCACCGCCAAGCAGGGCACCAAGACCAGCAGTCAATAAGGCGACTGTAGTCCAATGAGTATTTGTAGACCCTTGAGATTGTGTCGCAGAACTGGAAGATGTACTAGGAGGCCCTTGAGTTGGCGATGCAGTTGGAGCTGTTGTTGGTTCCTCTACTAGCGTACTATAAACAGAATCTAGTCCTCCCGGATAACTTGCCGGTACTAGTGTATGTTTCCAAACTTGCGGTTTTGCAGTGTAGTAACGGCACCATGGTTTTTGATCTAATTCACATGCAAGGAGAATTGGATTCATTGAACCATCGGTAGGCGGCAATTCACAGCAACCGTTAGGGATAATCTGCCCATTCAAAAGCGATATAGTAAGCTTGTTATATTCCTCGCGAATTAATTGAGAAGTATGTGTAAATGGGTTATAATCCATCAAGGCGAATACACCTTTGCATGCCCAAGCATCCTTTACCAAGCTAGGCGCACAGTCTTTTATCCCATATTTATATGCACTATAAAATGCGTCTGTCGCATTATATTTAAAATCAGTAATTAACATTAGTTCGATCCTCTGGTTTTGCGTTGTGATTATATATTGTTCTAATATTTTAGTGCAACTATTAAAATAGTTTTTACAGATGGAGCAAGAGATGAACTGTTTTGAAGAACTCCCTCCTGAGAGGAGGGAGATTCTCCTCCCGTAAGGGGCGGCAAGTTTCTTGCCGCGAATCATCAAATAGCTCGCTTGACTCGGCCCAGAAGGGCCGAGACTCTCGCCGAGCTGCCGTTCAAATCAGTTGACCCTTTTCTCGACCTGCCGGATAATGGCAAATATTGATCAATCACATCAGGAGGAACCGTGAATTTCATCCACATTGCAGGGCACCTGGGAGCCGACCCCGAGACACGCTTTACTTCGAGCGGCAAGAAAGTGACCACGCTCCGCGTCGCATGCCGCACCCGCAAAGGCCAAAATGAAGATACCATCTGGTGGCGCGTCACGATCTGGGGCGAACAGTGGGATAAAATGCTCCCTTACTTCAAAAAAGGAAGTTCCATCATGGTCGCGGGAGAGCTCCATAAACCTGAAATTTTTACTGATAAAGAAGGCAAGCCTCAGGTCTCCATGGAGATCACCGCTTCCTTCATCCAGTTCAGCCCGTTTGGCAAGCCGGGAGGCTTATCTCAGGGAGACGGCCAGCCGCAGCAGGTCCATGCCCAGGTCCCAGGAGGAGCTGCGCCTTCAGGATTTTCCGCCACCGCAAGTCCTTATATGCCGGGTTCCATGACTGCTCCTAAGGGGAATACCATCGATGACGAGGTGCCGTTTTGAAGGTTGCGATCTCCCAAAACTTCGAGACGAGAAAGCGGGCCGATCTTTTGATCGTCCCCTATTGGGAAGGGCCGAAACCCGCCTCCAAAACAGGGATCCGAGCCCCTGAAGTTTTAGCCCTCCTCGATTCGGGAGATTTCAAAGGGAAAAACGGGGAAACGGCGCTTGTTTACCCAAAGGGTGAGAAAGAGACGCGCTTTCTCCTTCTTGGGCTCGGGAAAAAAGGGGAGTGCGACCCTGAAGCTCTTCGCCGAGGCTTTAGCGCTGCTGTAAAAGTAGCTCAAAGTAAAAAAGCCAAAGAGATCCATCTCCTTTTTCCCGAATGCGATTCGGTGCGCGGGGTGTTCGAGGGGATGTTTCTCACAAACTACGCCTACACGGAACTCAAAAAGGAATCGCTCAAGGAGAACCGTCCTGTTTTATTCGAAACATTGACGGTCTTCGGCCTTGATAAGAAGCATGAAGAGGAGATCGACGATTTGCAAAAGACGGCGGCGGCGGTAAACTTTGTCCGCGACTTGGTGAATGGTAATGCCGATGATGTCACGCCGGACGCCCTCGTAAAGCACGCGTTGGGGCTTAAGACAAAAGACCTGCATGTCAAGATCCTGGATCGAAAAAAGCTAGAGAGCGAGGGGATGGGCCTGCTTCTTGCTGTCGGCCAGGGGGCCCGCTATGAGCCTGCGATGATCTTAGCGGAGTATAAAGGCGCGCCCAAATCGAAAGAACACATTCTCTTGGTTGGCAAAGGGATCACCTTTGATTCCGGGGGTCTTTGCCTCAAGCCGGCCGACAACATGTTATCGATGAAATCGGACATGGCGGGCGCAGCCACCGTCCTCGCCGCCGTGAAGATGGCTGCGTCCTTTGGATTAAAGGTCAACGTCACTGCGGTGGCGCCGGTTGCGGAAAACGCGATCGGCTCCAGAAGCTACAAGCTCGGCGACGTCTACCGTTCGATCAGCGGGAAGACGGTGGAAATATTGAATACCGACGCCGAAGGACGGTTGATTCTGGCCGATGCGATCGCCTACGGGGTCAAGCATCTCAGCCCGACCTCGATCGTCGATTTGGGAACCCTCACGGGAGCGATCGTGATCGCGCTCGGCGAAGAAATCGGCGGCTTCTTTTCCAACTCAGAGCCGATCGCAAAAGATTTGCAAAAAGCCTCGGTCTCTTGCGGAGAAAACCTTTGGAGAATGCCCCTGCATGATTATAAGGAATCTCTCCGGTCGGATTTCGCAGATATCGCGAATGTGGGGGGACGCGACGCGGGATCGATGAAATGCGCTCTCTTCATCCAAGAATTTACGGACGGGGTTCCTTGGGCCCATATCGATATGGCGGGCCCGGCCTATCTCTCGAAACCGAAACACTACAATCCCACGAAAGCAACCGGCTGGGGCCTTCGCCTCCTCCTCGATTTTCTCGAATTGCAGTCTCACAAATGAAAATTCTAGTTCCGGCATCCCAAGGGTTAGTTCCTTTTCTCCAATCAGCGCTCACCAAGGACATTTCGGGAAAGATGGTGCGCCGGCTGCTGGAGGCCAACCTTTGCCGCGTCAACGGAAGGATTGAGAGGTTCGGTTCGGCAAGATTACAGCGAGGCGATATCGTCGAGGTCTCTCCCGCCTGGAAGTCGGTCGCCACTCCCACACTCTCGCCCAAGTTCAAGACGCTCTTCGAGAATGATGACCTGATCTTAGTGGATAAGCCGGTCCAATGGGTCTGCAGCGAAGAAAATTGCCGCCGCACCTTTGGCCCTCATCTGAAGCTCGTCCATCGCCTCGACAAAGATACGACCGGCGTGTTAGCTCTCGCCAAGACCCCAAAGGCCCTTGCCGATGCCACGGCCCTTTTCGCAAAACGGGAAGCGGAGAAAGAGTATCTTGCCATCGTGGATGGCGTGCCCGAAAAAAAAGAGGGGGTGAGGGAGAGCGATTTGGTGAAGAAAAGGGTTTTTGAAGGTCAGACGGTCTGGGGTTCGGGGCGAGGAGGGCTTCATGCAATCACCCACTGGAGGATCCTCTCCTCAGGCACTGGATCTTTGCTCCTCTGCCAGCCCTATACGGGTAGGACCCACCAGATCCGGGTCCATTTGGCCGAAATGGGACATCCGATCCTGGTCGACCGTCAATATGCGGCAAAGTTTCGGAGCGCTTTTTTTGCCACAAGGCCGCTTCTCCATGCCTTCCGACTGAATTTAGGAAATGGAGTCGAGGCGGTCTCTTTTCTACCTCTCGACATGAGGAATGCGATCCGTTCCTTGGGGATGGATGTGGGACATCTTCGTCAATTTTTTAGACGCGAACCACATCAAAATCGCCGGGACGACTGTGATGATGACAAAGATGCTGAAGAAATTGAACAAGGTTCCCATCTTTTCCATGAGAGAAGCTAGCATCCCTCCGTTGAAGAACGCAAGACCCGTAAACCCGTACCAAAGTCCGATCGAGAGCGCCGTGTAGCGAGGGGGAGCAAGACGGCTGACCATGGATAGGCCAATCGGCGCGAGCAGCATTTCTCCGGCCGCCATTAATAAGAACGCAAACACTAAATAGCCAGGCGATACATCCGCATGCGTCGCTCCCGCGGGAATTTTCAAAGAGGCGACCATCATGACAAGAAAGCACGCGCCGATGGAAAATAGGCTATAGCTCGTTTTGCGGGACGGCGAGGGGTCGATCTTTCTTTTCTGGAGCTTTGCATAGCCCCAAGCGAGTAGTGGCGCCAAGAGAATCAGAAAGAAACTTTCGCTGGAGAGGAAAATGCCCACAGGGACATCCCAGCCTCCTACAAAATGGTTCATAAAGGAGTTGGCAAAAATTTCCATGGATGAGAAGGCCTGGTTATAGGCCACCCAGAAAAAGAAAGTTACGATGTAGAAAACGAAGATGACGGCGATCCGGTTTTTCTCAGGGGAGGTGAGGGCGGCTCTTTTGCCTTCGTGGGTCTTCTTTTGAAAGGCCTTTAGCCCATGATAGCTTTCTCTATGATGGAAGAGATACCAAACAAGCGGGATGAGCCCAGCCACTTGCACAAACCCTGCGAGGGCAAAGGCTATATTCCAGCTGACGAGTTTTGCAATCGTGCCCAAAGAGACAAGGGCAAGGAAAACCCCGACGTTGATCGAAGCGTAATAGATCGAAAACCCGGCCTCTCTTAAGTGGGGAAGATTCCGGTAGGAATAGCCCAAAACGGTTAGGATGCTCGGAGTGAAAATCCCGTAGCCGCATGCGATGAGAAAAAGAGCGAGGTAGAAGAAGGAATGGACGCCGCTCGCAAGCAAAAAGCAGCCGATCGCATTCACCAATGCCCCGAGAAACATCGGCGAGCGGTAGTTCCAACGGTCGGCGACCCACCCTCCAATCAGCGGCAAGAAAGCGGCAAACCCTGTGAAAACGCCGTAGATTTGAGTGGCTTTCGCATTGGGAAATTGATAGTATTCGATCGTATAAAGGACGAGCAGGTTCCCGATCCCCCAGAACGCGAAACGCTCGCAAAGTTCGCTCAAGGCAAGGACCCAGAGCTCTTTCGGATGCTTTTTCCACATAAACACCTCTGTACATGACCCATGCCAATAAGATCAAGCCTCCCTTCGATTTCGGTTACGATCCTCACGAAAAACTCGGCAAAGACACTAGCCGAGACTCTCGATGCTTTGACCCGCTTTCCGGAAGTGCTTGTCATCGACACCGGGTCGACCGATGGGAGCTTAGAGATCGCAAAAAAGTATCCCAATGTCCATCTTCTCTTCGAGCCCTTCCAAGGTTTTGGGAAGCTCCATAATTTGGCCTCTCAGAAAGCGAGCCAAGATTGGATCCTCTCGATCGATAGCGACGAGGTTCTCTCTTCCGAATTGACCCAAGAAATATCCGATCTCGCCTTGGATCCAAAAGCTGTCTATTCCTTGAACCGGTGCAACTATTTCCAGGGAAAATGGATCAAATGCTGCTCCGGCTGGTACCCCGATCCGGTGATCCGCCTCTATCATAGACAAGCCACCCGCTTCACCGATGCGGCCGTTCATGAAGCAGTGATTGCGGAAGGGTTGAAAGTCGTCCCGTTACGGGGCAAATGTTTCCATACTCCCTACCAATCGATCGACAGCCTCCTTGCCAAAATGCAGCTTTACACCACCCTTTTTGCCGAAGAGAACGAAGGGCGCCCCTCCTCTCTTGGGAAGGCTCTTTGGAGGGGGTTTGCTGCGTTTATAAAAAATTACTTCTTGAAACGAGGATTCCTTGGCGGGAGGGAGGGGCTTATCCTCTCACTCTATAACGCCCAGACGACCTATTACAAGTACCTAAAGCTTGCTTATCGGGTTCAAGGATCCGCCAAAGATGCTCGAAAACCCTCTCCGGAGTCAGTTCGCCAAGACAAGGTGGACTCCCTGAAGTAAAGCGGCAAGTTTTTTGGTTGCAAGGGGCGCAAGGGAGTTTCGAGACAAGGTGGACCTGATTCTCGCCGCTTGCACCGATCAGCCCCGAATCGGTAGCTCCATAGAGGTTAACCGAAGGGATGCCGAGGGCCGCAGTCAAATGGCTCAATCCCGTGTCCATGGAAACGGCGGCTGTGGCGCCGGCAAGAAGTGTTCCGATCTCTGAAAGGGAGAGCTTTGGCAAACAAATGGCGAGTGAAGATAAGGAGAGCCTAAGGGCCCGCGCTTTTTCTTCCTCATTGCCCCAAGGCAAATAGACAGTAACCCCTCTTTGGGTGATGAGTTCGACTAGCTTCCTTCCATGCTCCTCTGGCCATATTTTGGTTTTCCAGCTCGCGTTGTGGATGAAAACGACGTAACGTTTCGCCACTGCAAAGGGCAGCGGTGCAAACTTTGAGCGGTCGATGCCAAAATCGGGAGGACTCGCAGGGCAAGGGTAGCCCAAGCTCTGCGCGAAGAGTTGTCTCAAGCGATCGATCGCATGGGCTTTTTTGGAAGCTGGGTATTTTTTGCGGTAGGCAAAAGCAGCCACCCATTCCCGAACTGATGCGTGATCGAATCCTGCCACCTCGCCCTTCATGAAGAGAGACATGAGGGCCGTCTTGAAATTCCCCTGGCCGTCGATGACAAGATCGTACCTGGTTTTCCTGACGCTGCGGATGAGGCGAACGATGGGTTTGAGCGCGGCAAAAAGCCCTTGCCGCCAAGTGCGGTGGGAGGTCACGAAGACCTTGTCCACGCTTTCATGCCATTTGGCGATTTCGGCAAAACTCTCGTCGATCATCCAATCGAATTTTAAACCTGGATGGGCCCGGGCCGCATCGGTCAGGGCAGGCAAAGCGTGTAGAAGGTCGCCAAGAGAGGTGAATTTAATAAGGAGAACGCGTTTCATTTATACCGCTCGAGATTCAAATATCGGTTCTGGCGGCGTCGGGCAGCCACAGAATTTGTGTCCCGCCTGCATCGCTAAACTTGTTAAGTTTAGCTGCTTCGGCGCCGGCAAGGCCTGGCTCAAATTCAGGGCGCCTCCTTGCCATATTCCGATTTTTGAATCCCTCTCGGTATAGC